>RFFY01000034.1 GCA_003697065.1 Actinomyces sp.
AGCCGGGTGGAGGTTCACGACCCGGTCGGGGAAGCGGTCGAGGAAGGCCGACGACAGGATGCGCATCCACCCCGCCAGGACCACCCAGTCCGGCGCAGCACGCGCCACGACCTCCGCCAGTCGCCGGTCGTAGGCACGGCGGGCGGCCCGACGGTCCTCCCCCGGCGCGGGGGGTGGAGCCTCCACCAGCGCCGTGGCCACCCCGGCCCGACGGGCCCGCTCGAGGGCGCCGGCGTCGGCGACGTTGCTGACGACGAGCACCACACGGGCGTCGAGGCGACCCGCGGCGACGGCGTCGAGGATGGCCTGCAGGTTCGATCCCCTCCCCGAGGCCAACACCACGAGGCGGGCCCCACCCTCGGCCTCCCCGCCGGTGAAGGGCGCGCTCGGGTCGGTGGTCACCGCCAGGACCCGGTCAGCAACACCCGGGGACCGCCCGAGTGGGCCACCAGTCGGCCGATGACGGGTAGTCCGGTGGCGTCGGCGGCGTCGGCAGGGACCACCGCCACCATCCCCACGCCCATGTTCCACACCCGGAACGCCTCCTCGTCGTCGATCTCGCCCCAGTCGACGAGTCGACGGAACACGGGTGGCACCTCCCAGGTCCCGAGGGTGATCTCGGCGCCCAGCCCGGGCGGCAGGATGCGGGGGATGTTGTCGAGGAAGCCGCCGCCGGTGATGTGGGCGAGTCCCTTGACGATCACCCCCCGGGCGATCAGGGCGTCGACGTCGGGGCGGTGGTTGCGGTGGGGGGCGAGGAGCTCGTCGGCCAGCTCCGGATCGTCGGCGAGGTCGACGCCCCGACGCTCGAGGAGGGCCCGGATGAGGGTGTAGCCGTTGGTGTGGGGGCCGGAGCTCGCCATGGCGACGAGGGCGTCGCCCGCCGCCATCTCGTCACTGCGGGGCCACAGGGCGTCGCGGTCGACGACACCCACGATGGTCCCGGCCACGTCGACGGCGCCCGCCACGTACACCCCGGGCATCTCGGCCGTCTCACCGCCCAGCAGGGCGCACCCGGCATGACGGCAGGCGTCGGCCATACCCGTGACGATGGCGGCCACGTCCTCGGCCACGAGACGGGCGGCCGCCACGTAGTCGCAGAAGAACAGGGGGCTGGCTCCCTGCACGAGGATGTCGTCGACGCAGTGGTTGACCAGGTCGACGCCGATGCCGTGCCAGCGCCCGAGACGGGCCGCCAGCTCCACCTTGGTCCCGACCCCGTCGGTGGAGGCCACCAGGACCTTGCCGGGCCCGAGAGCGTCGGCGGCGAACAGACCACCGAACGAGCCCACCTCCGAGAGCACCTCGGGCCGACGGGTCGCCGCGACGGCATCGGCCAGCAAAGACACGGCCCGCAGGCCCTCGTCGATGTCGACACCGGCCTCGCGGTAGGCGCTCGGGGGCGTGCCCGCCCCGCTGCCGCTCACACCCGCTCCCCCGCCCGGGCGATGTCGGTGCGGTGCTGCTCGCCCGGAAAGGAGATGGCCGCCACGCCCGCATAGGCCGTGGTGGCGGCGGTGGTGAGGTCCGGACCGAGGGCCGTGACGGCCAGCACCCGACCTCCGGCGGTGTGCACGACCCCGTCGACGAGGCGGGTCCCGGCGTGAAAGACCGTGCAGCCCCGGGCCCGTGCCTCCTCGAGACCGGAGATCGGGACCGGTGGGGACGAGGAGGCGGGATAACCGGCCGACGCCATGACGACGGTGACCGCGGCCTGGGGCGACCAGCGCACCGAGGAGGGATCGAGACGCCCCTCGACACATGCCCGGAACACCTCGACGGGATCGGACACCAACAGGGGCAGCACCACCTGGGTCTCGGGGTCGCCGAAGCGGCAGTTGAACTCGAGCACCCGGGGGCCCTCGGCGGTGAGCATGAGGCCGGCGTAGAGCACCCCACGGTAGGGCGTGCCCTCGGCGGCGAGGGCGGCGAGGGTGGGGGCGATCACCCGACGCGACACCTCCTCGACGAGGGCGGGACCGGCGACCGGCGACGGCACGAAGGCCCCCATCCCGCCCGTGTTGGGACCCCGGTCGCCGTCGGCGAGGCGCTTGTGGTCCTGGGCCGGTGGCATGACCGCGAACCGCTCCCCGTCGCAGAAGGCCAGGACCGACACCTCGGTGCCCTCGAGGCGCTCCTCGAGGAGGACCACGTCACCGGCGGCCCCGAAGCGCCGCTCGACGAAGGCCGCCTCGAGGGCGGCCTCGGCCTCGGCGTGGGTCTCGGCCACCACCACACCCTTGCCGGCGGCGAGGCCGCTGGCCTTGACCACCGGCGGCGTGTCGAAGTCGGCCAGGTGGGCGCGACCCTCGGCCAGAGAGGTGACGGCCACGGAGGCGGCGGTGGGGATCCGGTTGGCCCGCAGGAACTCCTTGCACGCCTGCTTGGACCCCTCGAGTCGGGCGGCGGCGGCCACGGGTCCGAAGGCGGCGATCCCCGCCGCCGCGCACCGGTCGACGAGGCCGTCGACGAGGGGGGCCTCGGGGCCGACCACCACCAGGTCGACGTGCTCGCGGTGGGCCAGGCCCACGAGGGCCTCGTGGTCGTCGACGGACACGGGATGGTTCTCGCAGCCCGCCTCGAGGGCGGTACCGGCGTTGCCGGGGGCGACCAGCACCCGCTCGACGGCCTCGGAGGCCGCCAGGCGCCAGGCCAGGGCGTGCTCACGCCCTCCCCCACCCACGACGAGCACCCGCGCCATCAGCGGCCCTTCTCGTCACCCCACACCGAGGCCACCGCCGGTGCGGACTCGAGGCGGAGCTGGACGAAGCGCTCGGATTCGAAGGGGTAGACGCCGGTGAAGCAGGCGTTGCAGTAGCCGTCGTCGGCTTCGAGGGCCGCCATCATCCCGGCGATGGACAAGAAGGCGAGACTATCGGCGCCGATGTGGTGCCGGATCGCCTCGACCTCGTGGTGGGCGGCGATGAGCTCGTCACGGGAGGCCATGTCGACCCCCATGTAGCAGGGGTGGGTGATGGGTGGACAGGCGACCCGGACGTGGACCTCGGCCGCCCCGGCCTCCCGCAGCATCGCCACCAGGGGACCCGAGGTCGTGCCCCGCACGATCGAGTCGTCGACCAGCACCACCCGCCGGTCCCGCAGGTTGTCGCCCAGGGGATTGAACTTCATGGCCACCCCCGCCGAGCGCAGCTCCTGGGTGGGCTCGATGAAGGTGCGCCCGACATAGCGGTTCTTGATGAGCCCCTCGGTGTAGGGGATGCCCGACTCGAGGGCGTAGCCCACGGCGTGGGGGGTGCCGGAGTCGGGCACGGGCACGACGACGTCGCCGTCGGCGGGCGCCTCGCGGGCGAGCTGGCGACCCAGGGCCTGGCGGCGGCTGTGGACGAGGTGACCCCCGATGACGCTGTCGGGTCGCGAGAAGTAGATCTGTTCGAAGGTGCAGAAGGCCGGGGTGCGCGGGGGGGCGCCCTGTTCGACGTGGACGCCGTCGGCGTCGAGACGCACGATCTCGCCCGCCTGCACCTCGTGGACCAGGCGGGCGCCGATGGTCGAAAAGGCGCAGGTCTCGGAGGCCAGCACGTGACCGCCGTCGATCTCGCCCACCACCAGGGGCCGGAAGCCCCACGGGTCGCGGACCCCGTAGACGGCGTCGCGGGTCAACACGGTGAGGGCGTAGGCACCTTCGGCCCGGCTCATCAGCACCCGCAGGCGGGTGGGCCAGTCCCCGCCGCCGGCTCCGGTGAGCAGGTGCACCATCACCTCGGTGTCCGACGAGGTCTGGAGTCCGACCCCCCGCTCGAGGAGCTCGCGGCGCAGCTGGGGGGCGTTGACGAGATTGCCGTTGTGGGCCACGGCCAGGGGACCGTCGATGGTCTCGATGACGTGGGGTTGGGCGTTGCGCAGGCCCGACGCCCCCGTGGTGGAGTAGCGGTTGTGGCCCACGGCCAGGCCGCCCCGGAGGTGGGAGAGGTTCTCCTCGTTGAACACCGCCCCGACCAGACCCTGACCCTTGTGGACGTGGGCGAGGCCCTCGGCGTCGCAGGTGACGATCCCCGCCGCCTCCTGGCCCCGGTGCTGGAGGGCGTAGAGGGCGAAGAAGGTCAGGCGGGCGGCGTCACGACCGGGGGCGAAGACACCCACGACGGCGCACTCCTCGCGGGGCGAGTCGGCGGGCGGGACCGGGGACATCGTCATGGTGACACCGGGGCGAGCCGGGGAGCGGCGATCAGGGCCCGGCGGGCCTCCGTCACCCGTTCTAGCGCCTCGTCGGGAGAATCCCCCACCACGGTCAGATGCCCCATCTTGCGCCCCCTGCGTGGCTCGCTCTTGCCGTACAGATGCAGGTGCACGCCGCGGCGGGCGAGCACCACCGACCAGTCGGGATCTCCACTGTCCCACACCTCGCCGAGGAGCTGGGCCATGGCCGCGGGGCGGCACCTCCCGTCGCCGAGGGGCAGGCCGCACACGGTGCGGACCTGCTGGTCGAACTGGCTCGCCGCCGCCGCCTCGATCGTGAGATGCCCGCTGTTGTGGGGGCGGGGTGCGATCTCGTTGACGAGCAGGCCGTCGCCGGTGTCGAACATCTCCACGCACGCGACGCCGACGAGCTCGAGGGCGGCCGCCACCTGCCACGCCAGGCCCGTGGCGGCCTCGACGAGGTCGGGGTCGGTGCAGGTGACGCTCGTGTCGAGGATCCCGTCGACGTGGGTGTTGACGACCACCCCGTGGTCGACGATGGTGCCGTCGAGGGAGCGGGCCACCACCACCGAGACCTCGCGGTGGAACTCGACGACGCTTTCGGCGATGGTCGGACCGGCGGCGCACAGGGCGGCGGCGGCAGCGACGGTGCGGGGATCGGCGGGGTCGACGAGCTGCTGGGACTTGCCGTCGTAGCCGCCCCGGGCAGCCTTGACCAGGGCCCGGCCGCCCCACATGTCGCACCAGGTGAGGATCTCGTCGGCCGAGCTCACGGGGCTCCACGGGGCGTGGGGTACACCCGCCTCGCCGAGCATCTCACGCTCCCGGCGACGATCCTGGCAGGTCCGCACGAGCTCGGGCGCCGGCCGCACCGGCAGCCCGGCGGCCCGGGCCTCGTCGCCCACGACGGTGTCGACGTTCTCGAACTCCCAGGTCACGACGTCGGACACCTCGACGAAGGCACGGCGGGCCTCGGCGTCGTCGAAGGGGGCGGCGATCTCGTACTCGGCCACCCGACCCGCCGGGGTGTCGGTCTCACCCCCGGTGAAAACCGCCACCCGGTACCCGAGCTGGTGGGCGGCGGCGGCCAGCATGCGACCCAGCTGTCCCCCACCCACGACCCCGATGACCGCACCGGGGGCCACGACACCGCTCCGGGAGGTGCTCGGGGCCATCAGACCTCCGCCGTCGGCGGCGGCAGCCGGATCGAGCGGACCTCGGCCGCCCGCCGGGCCCGCCGGGCGGCCAGGGCCTCGGCGAGGGCCGGATCGTGGCGGGCCAGGATGGCCACGGCGAACAGGCCGGCGTTGGTGGCGCCCGCGTCACCGATCGCCATGGTCGCCACGGGAACGCCGGCGGGCATCTGCACGATGGACAGCAGGGAGTCGACACCGGCCAGGGTCCGGGTGCGGATGGGGACGCCGATGACGGGTACGAGGGTGTGGCCGGCGACCATGCCCGGCAGGTGGGCGGCACCGCCGGCGCCGGCGATGATCACCTCCAGGCCGCGCCCGGCGGCCTCCTCGGCGTAGGCGACCATGAGGTCGGGCGTGCGGTGGGCGGAGACGACCCGCGCCTCGTGGGGGATCCCGAACTCGGCCAGCACAGCGGCGGCGCGCTGCATCGTGGGCCAGTCCGAGTCGCTGCCCATGATGATGCCGACCCGGGGCTGCTCGCCTCCGGCGTCGGGGCTCGTCTGTGTGTGCTCAGTTCCCATGACCACCTCCGGCCTCCACCCATGATCGCAGGGCCGACACCACCCGGGGAGCTGCCGGGTAGGCGCCGGGGGCGAAGGGGCGGCCGGTGAGCGCCTCGAGGACCGCGATGTAGACGCGGGCGGTCCGCTCGGCCAGCTCGTCGTCGAGGGGCGGGGGTGGGCCCTCGCCCCGGTAGCCGCCGGCGACGTAGGCGAGACGGATGACCTCCTTGTCGAGGTTCTCGGGCTCCTCGCCGGCCCGGCGCCTCTGCTCGACCGTCGCCGCCCGCCAGTAGCGGGAGGAGTCGGGGGTGTGGATCTCGTCGATGAGCACCAGCTCGCCGGCAGGATCGAGACCGAACTCGTACTTGGTGTCCACCAGAACCAGGCCGGCGGCGGCCGCCACGCGCCGGCCCCGCTCGAACACGGCGAGGGCGCGGTGACGCACCCGTTCCCACAGGTCGGCGTCGACCAGGCCCCGCTCGACGATCTCGGACTCGGTGACGGGCTCGTCGTGGGCGCCGTGAGCGGCCTTGGTCGTCGGGGTGACGACGGGCTCGGGCAGGGGGTCGTTCTTGACGAGGCCGTCGGGGAAACGGATCCCGTAGATGGTGCGCTCGCCGGCGGCGTAGCGGGTCCAGATCGAGGTGCTGGTCGAACCCGTCAGGTGGCCGCGGACCACCACCTCGACGGGCAGGGGCGTGCAGGCCCGGACCACGGCCACGTTGGGGTCGATCACGGCGACGAGGTGGGAGCCGATCAGATCGGCGACCTGCCCGAACCACCAGGCGGCGAGCTCGGTCAGCACCTGACCCCGGTAGGGGACGGTCCCCAGCACGTGATCGAAGGCCGACACCCGGTCGGTGGCGATCAGGGCCAGGTGGTCACCCATCTCGACGATGTCGCGCACCTTCCCGCGCCGCAGGGGTCCGAGGTCGGCCACATCGGCGGGCTCGACGCCGGTGAAGGGATGGCGGCGGGCGGGGCCCAGGTCGACGGTGGTCACCGGGCTGCCTCCACCAGGGCCTCGAACACCGCCAGGCCGAGGCGCGCCCGTCGGGGATGGGGGGTCTGGGAGGACACGATGTGGTCCTCGGGGTGGGGCATGAGCCCCACCACCACCCCCGTGTCGTCGCAGATACCCGCCACGTCGGCGACCGACCCGTTGGGGTTGTCGGGATGGCGTCCCCCCGCCGGTCGACCCTCGGCGTCGACGTAGCGGAAGGCCACGAGGCGCTCGGCGTCGAGAGCGGCGACCACCTCGTCCCCGGCGGCGAAGAGGCGCCCCTCGCCATGGGCGACGGGACAGTCGATCACCCGGCCGGCCACAGGTGCCAGCCACCCCGACCGGCACGCCTCCACCCGCAGGCGGACCCAGCGGCACTCGAAGCGTCCGTGGCGGTTGGCGGTGAGGGTGACGGTGCGGGGCCGGTCGCCGAGTCGGGGGCCGGGCAGGAGCCCCGCCTTGACCAGGGCCTGGAAGCCGTTGCAGATGCCCAGCACCGGACGGCCGGCAGCGACGAAGGCGGCCAGCTCGTCGGCGAACCAGGCCCTCAGCTCGAGGGCGAGGCGCGACCCGGCTCCGAGGGCGTCGCCGTGGGAGAAACCGCCGGGGACGACGAGGGCGGCGTGGTCGGCGAAGCGGGCCTCACCCCGCCTCAGGTCCTCGACGAGGACGATACGGGGGTCGCCACCCGCGGCCCGCACGGCATCGGCGGCATCGCCGTCCCGGTTGGTGCCGGGAGCGTGCACGATCAGCACCGGCGGCGGGGTCACACCGATCCCCCGGTGAAGGCGGCCACGGCGGCGTCGAGATCGACGGCGATCGTGGCCTCCCCGCCTGTGCCGGTGAACACGACGCGGGCGTCGGGTCGGTCCTCGACGGCCACCGTCCCGATGCGGACGGCGTCGGGCAGGGCGGCGGCGATCCGCTCCCGGGCGGCGGGGGCGGCGGCGAGCACGAGGCGTCCGGGGGCCTCGTTGACCAGGGCGGTCACGGGGTCGGTGGCGTCGGGCAGGGCGATAGTGATCCCGCGCCGGGCGCAGATGGCCATCTCCGCCACCGCCACCGCCAGTCCCCCGTCGGAGCAGTCGTGGAGCGCCGACACCGCGCCCTCGGTCACGAGGCGGTGCACGACCCGGTAGCGGGCGAGGGCGTCGGGATCGGGCGGGGGGACGGCGGTGGCGTCCCAGCCCCGCACGGCGGCGGCCAGCGACCCGCCCAGAGCATCGCTCCCCCGCCCGACGAGCCAGAGGTCGTCACCGGGAGCCGGCTCGGCCGTCAGAGCCCGCTCGACGTCGGGAACGATCCCGAGAGCCGAGATGAGCAGGGTGCCGGGGATGGGCGTCCCCTCGAACTCGTTGTGGAGGCTGTCCTTGCCCGAGATGAAGGGCATCCGGTGGTGGCGGGCCGCCTCCGCACAGCCCTCCACGGCGAGGACGAGGCCGCCGAGGCGATCGGGCACGGTCGGGTCGCCCCAGCAGAAGTTGTCGAGGAGGGCCACCCGGTCGGGGTCGCCGCCCACGGCGACGAGGTTGCGGACGGCCTCGTCGACGGCGTGCCAGGCCATGAGGCGGGGATCGAGGCGACCCACCCGCGGACACAGCCCCACCGACAAGACGAGTCCGCGTCGGCTGCCGGCGGGGCCCCCGAGGCGCAGCACGGCGGCGTCGCTCGGTCCGTCGAGAGCGACGCCGGCGAGGGGCCCGACCACACGGGTGCCGCGGACCTCGTGGTCGTAGGTGTGGACGATGTCGGCCTTGGAGGCCACGTCGGGATGGGCGAGGAGTTCGAGCACGAGGGCGGCGGGGTCGTCGACGCCGCGGGTCCAGCCGCCCGGGTCCGGCGCCGGTGCCCGCCAGCGGGCCTCGAGCCGGCGCCGGGGCAGGCCCTCGTGCAGGACCTCGGTGGGCACGTCGACGACGGTGCGACCGGCGTGGCGGACGACGAGGCGGCGCTCACCGGTGATGCGGCCCAGACGGGTCCACTCGACCCCCCAGCGCTCGCACAGCTCGGCGAGCTCGTCGAGGCGGTCGGGCGGCACAGCGAGCACCATGCGCTCCTGGGCCTCCGAGAGCCAGATCTCCCAGGGGGCGAGACCGGGGTACTTGAGGGGCACGTCGGTGAGGTCGACCTCGGCGCCGAGTTCGGCGGCCATCTCCCCCACCGCCGAGGAGAACCCGCCCGCGCCGCAGTCGGTGATGGCGTGGTAGAGACCCGCGTCGCGGGCCCGCTCCACCACCTCGATACAGGCCTTCTCGGTGAGGGGGTCGCCGATCTGGACGGCGGCGCCCGCCTCGACGTGGGTCGTGGCGTCCATGCCCGCCGACGAGAAGGTGGCCCCGTGGATGCCGTCGCGTCCCGTTCGTCCGCCGATGGCGACCACGAGATCGCCCACCGCCGGCTCGGTGGGGTGCGAACCGGTGGGCAGCACCCCCACGGCACCGCAGAACACCAGGGGGTTGGCGACATAGCCCGGGTCGTAGACGACGGCGCCCGCCACCGTGGGCAGGCCGAGCTTGTTGCCGTAGTCGCCGATGCCCGCCACCACCCCGTCGCGGATGCGCCGGGGGTGCAGCACTCCGTCGGGGAGGGCCTCGTCGGCGAGGTCGGGAGGGCCGAAGCACAGCACGTCGGTGCAGGCCACCGGGCGCGCACTGACCCCGATGACGTCGCGGACGACACCACCGACCCCGGTGTTCGCCCCGCCGAAGGGTTCGAGCGCCGAGGGGTGGTTGTGGGTCTCGACCTTGATCGCCACGTCGGTGGTGTCGTCGAAGGCGACGATGCCGGCGTTGTCGACGAACGCCGACCGCAGCCACGCCGGCGCCAGCTCGTCGGTCACGCTCCGCAACAAGGCGAGCAGGCCGTCGATCTCGCGTCGTTCACGCACCGTTCCGTCGGGGCCCGCCACCTCGAGCTGGATGCGGGCCCGGAAGGTCTTGTGCACACAGTGCTCGGACCAGGTCTGGGCGAAGGTCTCGAGTTCGGCGTCGGTCGGGGGCCGCCCCTCGCGGGCGAAGTGGTCGGCGATGGTGCGCATCTCGGCGACGTCGAGTGACAGGAGGCGACGCCGGCTCAACTCGGCCAGCCCGGCGTCGTCGAGGCCGGCCAGGGGAACGATCTCCACCGGCGGGGTGCGGTCGTCGCTGGTGAACTCGGGGTCGAGGACCCCCACGGCGTGGCGTTCGATGGTGTCGTTGGCGAGCACCCGTGCCACCAGGCGCTCGACGTCGGTATCGGTGAGGGATCCGGCGAGCTCGTAGCGGCGGGCCGTGACGGCCCGGACCCCGGCCAGTCCCAGCTCGGCACAGGCCCGTTCGAGCTGGCGGGCCTCGGTGTCGGTCACGCCCGGCCGCAGGGCGACCTCGACCACCGTCACCCCCGCCGGCGGCTCTTCGGGAACCCCGACCCGCCACTCGTCGACGACGGGGTCGGCGAGTACCTCCCGGCCGACACGCTCCACGTCGGCGGCGCTGAGGTCCCCGTCTAGGTGGTACACCCGCCACAGGCGGCAGGCCTCGAGAGAGGTCACGCCGATCTGGTGGGCGGCCTCCGCGACCCGGTGGGCGCGGGGGTCGTCGGCGGCGCTCACCTGGACGCGATGTCGCACGGACCGGGAAGCTAGTCGACCCGGCGACGCCGGTAGAGATCGGTCGGACGGGCGTCGAGAGCGGGCTCGTCGGCGGAGACGGCGAGCCCCGGTGCCACCTCCTCGACCAGGTCCCGGAGGCGTCGGTGCTCGGCGTGCCCCTCGCGCCGGTCGACGAGCACGATGCGTCGACCCGAGCCCAGGCGCGCCACCAGCCCCCCACCCCGGCGCAGGCGTTCGAGGGCGACGATGTCGTCCCAGTCGAGGCGTTGACGCCGCAGGGGGCACACCCGCACGATGCCGGCGCGGTCGAACTCGCAGCGCAGGGGCTGGTCGACGGCGACCACCAGGGCGGCGACCACACCGGCGAGCATCCCCAGAAGCGGGACCGGGTGGGGCCCGTGGGTGACGACGACGGCACCGAGGCCGACCACCAGGATCGCCGCGCCCGCGCCGACGACGGCCCAGCGGATGCGGGAGCTGTACAGCACCAGGGCCGGGCGCTCCTGCCCGCTCACCGGTGCCCCTGTCCGTCTCAGCTCGAGGCGGCCGCCGCCACCTCGACGAGGCGCTCGCCGGGCCCGAGGGGGTGGTGGCACGCCGTGGTGTGGCCGGGTCCCATCTCGACGACGGGGGGCTCCTCGCGGCGGCAGATATCGGTGGCGATCGGGCACCGGGTGTGGAAGCGGCAGCCGGGCGGGACCGCCGCCGGGCTGGGGAGATCGCCCTCGAGCACGATGCGTCGCCGGCTCCGCTCGGCGTTGGGGTCGACGATGGGGACCGCCGACAGGAGGCTCTGGGTGTAGGGGTGGGCGGGGGCGTCGTAGAGGGTGTCGCGGTCGGCGAGTTCCACGATCTTGCCCAGGTACATGACGGCGACACGGTCGGAGATGTGGCGGACCACCGACAGGTCGTGGGCGATGAACAGGTAGCTGAGCCCGAAGCGGTCCTGGAGGTCCTCGAGCAGGTTGATGACCTGGGCCTGGATGCTCACGTCGAGGGCCGACACGGGCTCGTCGAGGATGATGACCGTGGGGTTCAGGGCCAGGGCGCGGGCGATGCCGATGCGCTGGCGCTGGCCGCCCGAGAACTCGTGGGGATAGCGGTTGCCGTAGGCCGGGAGCAGACCGACCGCCTCGAGGAGCTCGTCCACCCGGGCCCGGGCCTCGGACTTGGGGACCCCGTGGATGCGGAGGGGCTCGGCGATGATCTCGCGCACCGGCATCCGGGGGTTCAAGGAGGCGAAGGGGTCCTGGAAGACGATCTGGAGGTGGCGGCGCAGCTCGCGCAGACGATGGGCGGAGGCGGCGATGACGTCCTCGCCCCGGTAGCGCACGGCACCCGAGGTGGGCTCGATGAGGCGCAGGATGGAGCGGCCCAGGGTGGTCTTGCCGCAGCCCGATTCGCCGACGATCCCCAGCGTCTCGTTGGCGGCCAGGCGCAGGCTGACCCCCGACACGGCGTGCACCGTGCCGATGCGGCGCCGGAAGAAGCCGGCCCGGATGGGGAACTCGGTGACGAGATCGTCGACCTCGAGCACCACCTCGGACCCGTCGGGAACGGGGGCCGGTGCCGGGCCGGTGCCGCCGGTCTGTTCCGCGGTGCTCACGCCGTCACCTCCCCGACGGCGTCGCCACGGGCGATCTCGGCGGCGGTGAGGGCGCCGATCTCCACCAGCTTGTGGCAACGGGAATCGTGTCCGGGGGCGACGGGGGTGAGCTGGGCACCCTCGGCCCGGCAGCGCTCGTCGGCGTGGGCGCAGCGGGGGCTGAAGGCGCACCCCGACGGCATGGCCAGGGCGTTGGGCGGCGCCCCCGGGATGGGCACGAGGCGCTCCCCGCGGCGGGAGTCGACCCGGGGGACCGAGGCCATGAGGCCGCGGGTGTAGGGGTTGGCGCTGCGGTAGAAGATGTCGTCGACGGTGCCCCGCTCGAAGATGCGGCCGCCGTACATCACCTGCACCCGGTCGACCAGCCCGGCCACGATCCCGAGGTCGTGGGTGATCATCAAGATGGCGGCCCCGGTGGCCTCCTGGGCCGCCTTCATGACCTCGAGCACCTGGGCCTGGATCGTGACGTCGAGGGCGGTGGTGGGCTCGTCGGCGATGAGGAGCTTGGGCTGGTTGGCGATGGCCATGGCGATCATGGCCCGCTGACGCATCCCCCCGGAGAACTCGTGGGGGTACTGGCGGACCCGACGCCCCGGCTCGGGGACGCCCACGAGTTCGAGCAGGTCGGCGGCCCGCTTCCAGGCGTCCTGCTTGGAGGTGTCGGTGTGGAGACGGATCATCTCCACGATCTGGTCGCCGACGGTGAAGACCGGGTTCAGGGCCGTCATGGGGTCCTGGAAGATCATGGCGATGTCGCGGCCCCGGACGCTGCGCATCGTCTTGCGGTCCAGGCCGAGCAGGTCGCGGCCCTCGAAGAGGATGCGCCCGGTGATGCGGGTGTTGGCGGGGTGCAGGCGCATGACCGACAGGGCGGTCACGGACTTGCCCGAGCCGGACTCGCCGACGAGGGCGACGATCTCGCCCGACTCGACGTCGAAGGACACGTTGCGGACGGCCTCGACGAGCCCGTCGTCGGTGGGGAAGGCCACCGACAGATCATCGATGCGCAACAGGGGGCTCACTCGCGCACCTTCCGGCTCGTGGGATCGAGGGCGTCGCGCAGGCCGTCACCGAGGAAGTTGAGGCACAGCACCATGACGGTGAGGATGCCGCCGGGGATGAGGATGCGCGAGGGGCGGGTGTCGAAGAAGCCCTTGGCGTCGGAGATGAGGGTGCCCAACGAGGTGGCGGGCGGATCGACCCCGAGACTGAGGAAGGACAGGGTGGATTCCAGGATGATGGCGGTGCCGGCCACGAGGGTGACCTGGACCAGCACGGGGCCGATCACGTTGGGCATGATGTGGCGGAAGATGATACGGACCGGCCCGGCCCCCGCGGCCCGGGCGGCCTGGACGAACTCGGCTTCCTTGAGCTGGAAGAACAGGCCCCGCACGATGCGGGCGATGACGATCCAGCTGATGAAGGCGAGCAACAGGGCGGTCTGGTTGATCGAACCCCCGATCTTGATGCCCATCACCAAGAGCACGACCAAAGCCGGGACCACCAGGATCATGTTGATGACCTGGTTGATGACCGAGTCGACGAGCTTGCCGAAGTAGCCCGCCAGGGCGCCCAGGACCGTGCCGATGGCGGTCGAGATGAGAGAGACGATGAGGGCGACCCGGACCGAGACCTGGGCCCCCTCCATGGTGCGCACCAGCAGGTCGCGGCCGATCTCGTCGGTGCCGAAGGGGTGCTTGCGCGAGATGCCCTGGGCGGCCTCGCGGATGTTGCGGGTCGTCGAGTCGAAGGGCGACAGCATGGGCACGACCCAAAAGGACGCCACGAGCAGCACCAGCACCACCGCCGACACCATGGCCGGCTTGTGGCGACGGAAGCGCTGCCAGGTCTGGGCCGCGTAGGAGCGGGCCTCGACCGTCATGCCCTCGGCGTCGGGCACCTCGGGCTCGCCGAAGGGACCGGGAACGGCCACCACGGGGTCGGGGACGGTGGTGCTCATCCGGCGACCCTGACCCGGGGATCGAGCACCCCGTAGAGCAGATCGGCGATGAGGTTGAAGCCGATGGCGAGCACGGACACGAACAACACGATGGCCATGACGAGGTGGACGTCAGCGGCGAAGATGGCCGACAGCAGCATGGGACCGAGCCCGGGCCACGAGAAGATCGACTCGGTGATGACCGAGCCGCCGAGGAGGGCGGCGAAGTCGAGGGCCCACAGGGTGACGACGGGGATGAGGGCGTTGCGCAGGGCGTGGCGCAGGATCACCCGCCACTCGGGCAGGCCCTTGGCCCGGGCGGTGCGGATGTAGTCGGAGTGGACGACCTCGAGCATCGAGGCCCGGATGAAGCGGCTCTCGGTGGCCACGATGACGAGGGTGAGGGTGGCGATGGGCAAGGTGGCGCTCTGCACGAGCTCGAGGAGGGAGTCGTCGTGCATCTGGGAGGTGAAGAAGGGTTTCCAGCCCGTCCAGTTGCGGAACCACACCCCCCAGAAGACCTGGAGGAACAGGCCGAAGACGAAGGTGGGCAAGGCGATGCCCACGAAGGAGAAGCCGGTCAGGACGTAGTCGCTGATCGAGTACTGGCGCACCGCCGAGTACACCCCGATCAAGGTGGCGATGGTGGCGATGACGAAGAAGGCCGGAACGGCCAGGATCATGGTGTTCTTGGCCCGGGTCCACACGAAGTCCGACACCGGGTTCTCGCCCTGGGAGGTCGAGGTGCCGAAGTCACCGGTGAGGGCGTTGCCCAGCCAGGCGAAGTAGCGGCTGTTGGCGGGGTTGGTGACGTCGAAGACGGGCTTGTCGAGGTCGTAGAGATCGATGAGGCGGTCGTAGGCCGTCTGGTCGCACTTGGGGCAGCTCACGCGGAGCTCGGCCACGGGATCACGGACCGACGCCACCATCCAGAACAGGCCCATCGTGGCGATGATCAGCAGGGGGATGGTGGCGAGGACCCGGCGGACGGCGTAGCTGAACAACTCGGTGCTCTCGGCTCGGTGCTCTCGGCGGGGACGGGGACGGGATCGGGCGGCGACGCGCCGGTGAGACGGTGGAGTCTAACCGGGAAGCACCGCAGGGTGCCGGGACGGGGTCCCGGCCACGGGCCGGGGGCCGCGGCGTGGTGCCACGGCCCCCGACCTCACGGCAGGTGGGGCGTCAGGACTTGAACTTGTAGTCCTGGACGTTCTCCAGCGGACCCGACACGTTGGCGTCGGGCGAGACGCCGTTCTGCTCCAGAGCCCCGCTGTTGTAGGCGTAGAAGGAGGGCTTCTGGGTGAGCGGCATGACGACGAGACCGCTGCCGTCACCGACCTGGGTCACGAACTTGTCCAGCTCGTTGTAGCAGGTCTCCTGATCGGCGAGCTCGGTCAGGCCGTCGCACTCGTCGGCCTTCGCGTCGAAGTCGGCGTTGTGGTAGCCGTAGGGGTTGTCGCCGGAATCGCTGCGGTAGGCGGCGTTCTGGCCACCGGGCCACGGTCCACCGACCCAGGCGAACTGGGTGATGTCCCAGATGGTCGGGTCGCCCTCGGCGCCCAGGGTGGCCGAGGCCTTCAGCGCCTCCTCGGAGAAGGGACGCTCACCGAAGTAGGCGCTACCGGGCACGTTGTCGATGACGATCTCGATACCGGCATCGGCCATCTGCTGCTGGATCAGCTCCTCCTGGAGCTCACGCAGCTTGTTGCCACCGGTGGTGCCGACCCGCAGGCTCAGACGACCCCGCTCGGGGTGGGTGTAGACACCGTCGTCGCCCATCGTGTAGCCGGCTTCCTCGAGCTTGGCCTGGGCCTGGTCGATCTGGGCGCCGGCGTAGTCGGCCTGGTGGTCCTCGTAGGCCGGCTGGTTCGACATCCAGTAGGTGTTGCCGAGACCCTCCGACGGCAGCAGATCACCGAAGAGGGGCTTGTAGAGACCCTCGACGACCTCGCCCTTGTCGAGGGCGTAGAGCAGGGCCTCGCGCACCAACGGATCGCTCAGGTGCGGGTTGAGCAGGTTGAAGCCCCAGTGCTCGAACACCGGACCGGCGGTGGCAGCGAAGGTGATGTTGGGATCGCCACCCAGGCGCTCGCCGAAGGCCAGCTGGGGCTGGGTCATGATGACGTGGGCCTCGCCGGACTTCAGGGCGTTGATCTGGGCGTCGGTGTCGGCGACGAAGTTGATGCGCACACCGTCGACGTAGGCGACGCCGTGGTTCTTGGCGTCGGGGCTCTGGGAGCCGTTGTAGAGGTCGTTGCGCACCAGATCCATGCCGACGCCGCGCTCCCAGTTGGAGAAGATCATCGGGCCGGAACTGGGGATCGGATCGCCGTTGGGCAGCTTCCACTCGGGGAAGAGCTCGTTGGCGGTGTTGGCGTCGGGAATGACGTGGGTCGGGAAGATGCGCGAGAACAGGCCCTTCCAGCCACCGAACGGACCGTTCATGGTGTACTCGAACTCGGTGTCGCTCTTGGCCTCGATCGAGGTGATCATGTCCAGGCCGGTGCGGTCACCGATGTGGTACACGCCGTCGGTGCAGTCGGCGGGGGCGTCGGCGGTCGCCGGGGTGCAGCCCTCCATGATGATGTTGAAGGTGCCCACGATGTCGTCGGCGGTGAGGGGCTCGCCATCGCTCCAGACCAGGCCGTCGCGGAGCTTGCCGCTGATGGTCACGCTGCCGTCGGCGTTGTTGGTGACGGTGGCCTCACCATCGAGGAGCTGGGGGTAGAACGACGTGGTCGAGTCGACGCCGTAGAGACCCTCGAGGATGGCGCGCCAGATCCACGAGGTGATGGTGAGGTTGTTGTTGGGGTCGTCGAGCGCCATGTCGGGCGGCTCCTGCTCGTGCGCCCACACGAGGATGCCGCCGCTCGCCTGCTCGGCGGGCTGCTCCTCGGAGGGCTGCTCGGCCGGCTGCTCCTCGGCCGGCTGCTCCTCGGAGGGCTGCTCGGCACTGGTGTCGTCCCCACTGGTGCTGTCGTCGTCGCCGCAGGCCGACGCTACGAGCGCCAGGCTGAGCAACAGGGCGAGCAGCCCCAGAAGCCTTCGATTCTTGGTCACGGATCTCCTCCTGATCGGCGGGCGGTTCCATCGGTGGCGGGTGCCTCCGACGGCCCGTTTCCCACAACGGCGGCGAGCCACCGCGCCCGACGGCGGACGCGGGTGTCGGCTCACGTTCGCTGTGAGGCGCCAAGGTCTACCACCCGGTAACCGCGAACCCAAGCGGAACGACGTTAAGGCTGTGTGACGAGGGCAACATCTGGGCCGGCGCCGGGGAGCCCACCCACCCGCGACTTCCCATGATTCTCAAGGCCTGGGACGGCCGAGGGCGGGCCCCACCGGTGACGCCGCGGCCCGCGCGTCGTCACCGGATCGTCGCGCGCGCGGCGTCGGCGGATCCCGCCCGTCCCGGTCCCGTAGGCTCGGCCCGTGAACCGCCTCGCCGACGAGACCAGCCCCTACCTGCGCCAGCACCGCGACAACCCCGTCGACTGGTGGCCCTGGGGGCCCGACGCCCTCGCCGAGGCCGCCCGCACCGACCGGCCCCTGCTGATCTCGATCGGCTACGCCGCCTGCCACTGGTGCCATGTCATGGCCCACGAGTCCTTCGAGGATCCCGACACGGCCGAGCTGATGAACGCCCACTACGTGTGCGTGAAGGTCGACCGCGAGGAGCGCCCCGACGTCGACGCCGTGTACATGGAGGCGGTCCAGGCCCTCACCGGCCAGGGCGGCTGGCCTCTCACGGTCTTCGCCACCCCCGACGGGCGACCCTTCTTCGGCGGGACCTACTACCCCCGCCACCCCCGCCCGGGTCTGCCCTCCTTCCGCCAGATCCTGGTGGCCGTGCACGAGGCCTGGACCGAACGGCGCGACGAGGTGCTGGCCCAGGCCGACCGTCTCACCAGCGCCATCGACCGCACCAACACCCTCGTCGCCGTCGAGGAGGTCCCCGACGATCCCGTGCTCGACGACGCCGTCGCCGCCCTCGTGGCCGCCGCCGACCGCGACTTCGGCGGCTTCGGCGGCGCCCCCAAGTTCCCCCAACCCCTGGCCCTCGACGCCCTGCTCACCGTCGCCAGCCGCACCGGTGACCCCGACGCCGTGGCCGTCGTGGCCCACACGATCGAGGCCATGGCCGCCGGCGGGATCCACGACCACCTCGGCGGGGGCTTCCACCGCTACGCCGTCGACCAGCGCTGGCAGGTCCCCCACTTCGAGAAGATGCTCTACGACCAGGCTCTCGTCGGGCGGGTGCTGGTCCATCTCCATCGCTTGACCGGCGACCCGACCCACCGCTGGTTGCTCGACCGTACCCTCGACGCGGTCGAGAGCGATCTGGGACTGCCCGTGGGAGCCTTCGCCAGCTCCCTCGACGCCGACAGCGAGGGGGTCGAGGGGCGCTACTACGTGTGGACCCCCGACGAGATCCGCCGTATCGCCGGCGACGACGCCGAGGCCGCCATCGAGTGGTGGGGGGTGACCGAGGCCGGCAACTTCGAGGGGGCGACCATCCTGCACCGGCCCCGGGGGGCGCCCCTGATCCCCCCACCCGAGGTCGAGCGGGCCCGCCGGGCCCTGCTCGACGCGCGGTCCCGCCGGGTTCCGCCGGGTCTCGACGACAAGGTGCTCACCGAATGGAACGCCCACCTCGTGACCACCCTGACCGAGGCCGCCGTCGCCACCGGACGCGACGACCGTCTCGATCGGGCCGTCACCACCGCCGAGTTCCTCTGCACCCACCTGCGTGACGAGGAGGGACGCTGGTACCGCAGCTGGCAGGGCACCGACGCCGCCCACGGCCGGGCCCGCCACCGGGCCTACGCCCACGACCTCGCCGCCCTCGTCGACGCCTTCACCCGCCTGGGCGAGGCCACGGGACGGGCCCGCTGGATCCACGAGGCCCGCTCGGTGGCCGACCGCCTCCTCGACGACCATCTCGACACCGAACGGGGTGGCTTCTTCACCACCGCCCACGACGCCGAACGCCTCGTCACCCGCCCCAAGGACCTCACCGACGGAGCCACCCCCTCCCCCCAGTCCACCGCCGCGGTGGCCCTCCTGCGCCTCGAGGCCCTCACCGGCGAGTCCCGCTACGGCGACGCCGCCCGCGGTGTCCTGCGCCTGCTGGGCGACACCCCCCGCCGCGCCCCCCTGGCCTTCGGCCACCTCCTCGTCGCCTTGGAACTGCACCACCACGGCATCGACGAGGTCGCCCTCGTCGGTGACGTCCCCGACCTCCTCGCCGCCTACCACGCCCGCTGGCGCCCCCGCTCGGTCCTCGCCTGGGGCGAGCCCTACCCCTCGCCCCTGTGGGACCAGCGCCGCCCGGGGTTCGCCTACGTGTGCCGTCGCTTCGTGTGCCGGGCCCCCACCGACGATCCCGACGAGCTGGCCCGTCAGCTCGCCCCGTGAACCCGGTGGCCACCCTGCGCTACGGCGACCACCCGAGCCAGGTCGTCGATCTCCTCGAGCCCCGCGGTCCCACCGATCCCGACTTGCCCCCGGTCGCCCTGCTCCACGGGGGCTACTGGCGTGCCCGTTGGGGGCGCGACCTGCTCGTGCCCCTCGCCACCCGTCTCGCCGAGGCGGGTCGGCGGGTGGCGCTGGTGGGGTACCGACGGGTGGGCGAGGTGCCGGTGGGGTGGCGTCCCACCTTCGCCGACGTCGCCGAGGCCCTCGAGCGCCTGGCCCACCTGGCCCCGGGCACGGGCGCCGACCACCCGACCCGCCGCCGTCCCGTCCCGGTGGACGTCGTCGGTCACTCCGCCGGGGGTCAGCTCGCCCTCTGGGCCACCTCCGCCCACCCCGAACTCGTGCGGCGGGTCGTCGCCCTGGCCCCCGTCGCCGACCTGGTCGAGGCCCACCGCCGCCACCTGTCGCGTGACGCCGTCGTCGGGCTCCTCGGCGGCACCCCCGCCGAGGTCCCCGACCGCTACCGGGCCTCCTCCCCCGTCGAACTCGTGCCCCTCGGGCGTCCCCTCCTCGTCGTACACGGCAGCGCCGACCGTGACGTGCCCCGGGCCCTGTCCCGCCGCCTCGTCGAGGCCGCCGAGCGGGCCGGCGACCCGGTGCGGGCCCTGTGGCCCCGCGGTGTCGACCACTTCGACCTGATCGACCCCGACCACCCGGTGTCGGGCGAGATCGTCAACTGGTTGGCGGCACCGGATCCGGCGAGCGGGTCCACACCACGGCCGCGAGGGTGAGGTGGCGCCGCCCGCCCCAGGCCGCCATCACCGCCTCGACCGCCGTGGGCCAGGTCCGCCACTGGGCGAGACGGTCGCCGACCAGCTCGCCGAGGGCCGCCACGACGGGCCCGAGTCGGCCCGGCTCGAGCTCGACCAGGGCCCGGCGGGTGTCGAGCCGGTACCAGCCGGCCGGCGGGTCGGTGGCGGGGACGGGCCAGGAACCCGGCCCACACACCTGCTCCACACAGGCGCGCAACTCGGCGAGATCGTCGGGCCCCGACACGATGGCCGTGTCGGCCCCGATCCCGGCGAGCTCCCGCGCTCCGGCGGGGCGGAGGTCGACGACCCCGGGACCCGACACCGGTACCAGGTGGACGTAGAGGGGGGCGAGGGCGGCGCCCGGGCCCCGGTGGGGGCGCCGGCCCGGCGTCACGCCGCCTTTTCGAGGATGTGCACGGCGCAGGACGAGCCCAGGCCGATCACGTGGGTCAGCCCGACCCGGGCGCCGGGCACCTGGCGGTCACCCGCCTCGCCCCGCAGGTGGGTGGCCACCTCGTAGATGTTGGCGATCCCCGTGGCCCCGATGGGGTGGCCCTTGGAGATGAGCCCGCCCGAGACGTTGACCGGCGTGGACCCGTCACGGAAGGGTGCCCCCGAATCGATGAAGTCGCCCGCCCCGCCGGGCTCGCACAACATGAGGTTGTCGTAGTGGAGAAGCTCGGCGGTGGCGAAGCAGTCGTGGAGCTCGACCAGGTCGAGATCGGCAGGGTCGACACCGGCCTGCTCGTAGGCCTGCTGGGCGGCGTTGCGGGTGAGGGTGTTCACGTCGGGCAGGACCTGGCCCGATTCGACCCAGGGGTCGGAGGTGAGCACCGACGCCGAGATCTTCACCGCCCGCTTGCGCACGGCCTTGGGGAAGCGCTTCAGGCGCTCGCCCGACACCACGACGGCCGCGGCGGCCCCGTCCCCCGTCGGGCAGCACATGAGCAAGGTGTTGGGGTAGGCCATGACCGGCGCACCCATGATCTCCTCGAGGGAGAACTCCTTGCGGTACTGGGCCAGGGGGTTGAGGGTCGAGTGGAGGTGGTTCTTGTAGGCCACCCGGGCGAACTGCTCGAAGCCCACTCCGTCGTGCTGATCGGCGTAGGCCATCCCGGCCTGGGCGAACACGCCGGGCATCCCGTCGGTACCGAGGTAGCCGTCGATGCCGGTGACGGCCCCGTAGCGGCCCTCGGGTTCGTAGACGTGCTTGTCCTTCTTCTCGCCACCCACGAGCAGACCCATCTTGCCCATCTGCTCGACCCCGACGGCGAGACCCATGTCGGCCTCACCGGCCTTGATCGCCATGATGACGGTCCGCAGGGCGGTGGCGCCGGTGGCGCAGGCGTTGGCCACGTTGTAGACGGGGATGCCCGTCTGGCCGATCTGCTTCTGGAGGCGCTGGCCGAACCCGGAGCTGGCCTGGAACAGGGTCCCCGCCGCCAGGATGTCCATGTCGTGGATGGTCACGGTGGCGTCGTCGAGGGCGCCCAGGGCGGCCTCCGCCGCCAGATCGACGGCGTCCTTGTCGGGATAGCGCCCGAAGCGGGTCATGTGCGTTCCCAGAACCCACAGGTCCTCGGCCATGGTCGTCACCTCGTCGTTGTCGGTCGTGTTGTCGTGTCGCTCGTCGTGGCGGTCATCTCATCGGGCGGGTCGGGCCGGCGCTCGGCGGGTCTCAGACGGGTTCGTAGCCGAAGGCGATCGCCTCGGTCCCCTCGTCGTCGACCCCGATGGGGTAGGTGGTCAGCCTCACCTTCATCCCCAGCCGGATCCGCTCGGGGCTGGGCTCACAGTTGACGATGTTGGAACGGACGCTCATGCCGTCGTCGGTCTCGACGATGGCCGAGACGTAGGGAACCAGGATACCGGGAGCGGCCCGGTGCACGATGGTGAAGGCCTTGACCCGTCCCCGGTTGCGCACGCGGGCGTTGCGGAACTCGCGGCCACCGCAGTTGGCGCAGGCGTTGCGGCGGTCGAAGAAGCGGGCCCCGCAGCTCGTGCACTGGTGGGCCCGCAGGTAGGGACGCGCACCGAGGCGGAGATACTCGACGAGGGGGACCCGGCGGCGGACGCGACGACGTCGGCGGGTGGTGGATGCGGACTTCTCGGCGCTGGTGGCGGTCGCCATCGAGGTGGACGTCTCCTCGCTCGCGGGATCCGGCGGGGCCGGGGCTGTCGACGCCGACCCTACGGCAGGCCGCGCCGGCGGACCAGTCGACCGGCCGGGGCGCTCACCAGCGCCCCCGGTGCAGGACGGAGTCCAGGGGTGGGCGCCCGCGGCGTGCCGACCGGCTCGGCCGGTCGGGGGCGGGTCGACCCACGGCGACGGTCCCCACCCCTCGGCGCCCGGGTGGCACCCCGAAGGCCCGCGCCACCGCCGTCTCGTGCTCGAAGAGGCCGAACAGGCAGCAGCCCAGGCCCAGAGAGGGAGCGGCGATCAGGACGTTTTCGATGGCGGCTCCGGCGTCGACGAACCAGTAGGGCACGGGCCACGCCCCCAACCCGGCGCCCAAGCCGGTGTGGGCCTTGTCAGGCTCGCGGTAGCGCTGGAGGTAGGCGTCGGGATCGGCCCAGAAGACCAGCAGGGCGGGGG
>RFFY01000314.1 GCA_003697065.1 Actinomyces sp.
CATCCCGCCGCGTTCGCTGGTCCTCGGCAGTCCGGCGCGGGTCGTGCGGGCGTTGACCGATGAGGAGGTGGAGCAGATCCGCACGTATGCACGGAACTACCTGCAGTACAGCGCCATCTACCGGGGTGTCGAGCAGCCGGAGACGAATCCCTTCTATCGGCGGTGATGGAGGGACCGTAGGGGGAAGCCGCACGGGTGCATCCCCTGAGGTGTCTCCACCCTTTTCTGTTCATCCAACACGCGGACGTCGCAGCATCATGCGCATCTTGATCGTAGGTAGCGGGGGGCGTGAGCACGCCCTGGCCTGGGGGCTGGCGCAGAGCCCGGAACACCCGGAGTTGTTCATCGCGCCGGGCAATGCCGGGACGGAGAGGCTCGGGCAGAACGTGCCCGTGGCCGCGGACGATCTCGACGGCCTGCTGGCCCTGGCTCGCGAACATGGGGTCGACCTGACGATCGTCGGGCCCGAGCAGCCGCTCGTCGCGGGGCTGGTGGACCGGTTCGTGGCGGCCGGCCTGCCCGTGGTCGGACCGACGGCGGCGGCGGCGCGGCTCGAGGGCAGCAAGGCCTTTGCCAAGGCCTTCATGCAACGGCACCATATCCCGACGGCACCGTTTCGGACGTTCGGGCGGGGCGAGCATGCGCAGGCGGTGGCGTACCTGGAGGAGGTCGGGGCGCCCGTCGTCGTGAAGGCCAGCGGGCTGGCGGCCGGTAAGGGGGCCGTGGTCTGTGCGACGGAGGCCGAGGCCCGCGAAGCGCTCGACGCGATGATGCGGGACGGACAGTTCGGCGCGGCCGCCGACGAGGTGGTCATCGAGGCGTTCATGGAGGGCGAGGAGGCGAGCGTGTTCGTGCTCAGCGACGGGAAGGATTACGTGCTGCTGCCCACCGCCCAGGACCACAAGCGCGTGGGGGAGGGGGACACCGGCCCCAACACCGGCGGGATGGGGGCCTATGCGCCGGCGCCGGTCGTGACGGAGGAGGTGCTGGCACGGGTCTGCCGGGAGATTGTGGAACCGACGCTGGCGGGGATGGCGGCGGAGGGGCATCCCTACCGGGGTATCCTGTACG
>RFFY01000035.1 GCA_003697065.1 Actinomyces sp.
CGTCCTCGCCGATCTCGTCACCCGTCACCGTCCCGCCGACCGGCGCCGGGTGCCCGGGCTCGACCCCGCCCGGGCCGACGTGATCGTGGCCGGCGTCGTACTGGTTCGCGAGATCATGCGCTCGCTGGGCGTCGAGGCCTACACCGTGTCCCCCGCCGCCCTGCGTGAGGGGCTCGTGCTCGATCGCCTCCGACGACGCCACCGCCACCACGATGCCCTGCGCCACCTGGGCGACCTCCGGCGTTCGAGCGTGCTCGCCGTCGCCGGCCGCTACCACGAGGACCTCGACCACGCCGGCCGCGCCACCGATCTCGCTCTCACCCTCTTCGACGCCACCGCCGGTCTCCACGGGCTGGGCGAGGACGAGCGCGACCTGCTCGAGGCCGCCGGCCTGCTCCACAACGTCGGCCTCTTCGTCGCCCACGCCGCCCACCACCGCCACTCCTACTATCTGATCCGCCACGCCGAACAGCTCGCGGGCTTCACCGATCGGGAGGTCGAGGTGATGGCCCTCGTCGCCCGTTATCACCGCAAGAGCGCCCCCAAGACCTCCCACCCCGAGTACGTCGCCCTCGACGCGGCCGACCGGCACCGGGTGGAGATCCTCGCCGGCTGCCTGCGTGTCGGTATCGCCCTCGACCGCTCCTACCGGGGGGTGGTGCGCCGGCTCGAGGTCGCCGCCGACGCCGACACCCTCACCGTCACCGTCGGGGTCCGGCCCGGTGCCGACGCCGAGCTCGAGATCTTCAGCGCCCGCCAGCGGTCGTCCCTGCTGGCCCGGGCCCTCGGGCGGCGCATCCGCTTCGAGGTCCATCAGCCCACCCCGACACCCGCCTCCGGAGGTGACGCGTGAACACCCCGTCCGACGACGTCCCCGCCTGGTTCCGCCGGGCGATCGCCTACGAACCCACCGACGCCTGGGTCGACGTCGACGGCACGCGCATCCACTATCTGCGCTGGGGCCGTCCCGGGCGGCCCGGCATCGTGTTCGTCCACGGCGGAGCCGCCCACGCCCACTGGTGGAGCCACATCGCCCCCTTCTTCGTGGGTGCCCACACCGTGACCGCCATCGACCTGTCGGGTCACGGCGACAGCGACCGGCGCGAGGAGTACACCCTCGACGACTGGTGCGACGAGGTGGCCGCCGTGGCCGCCGACGCCGAGCTGCTGCGTCCCGTGGTGGTGGGACACTCGATGGGCGGTTTCGTGACCGTCGCCACCGCCGCCCGCCACCCGGGCCTCCTCGGCGGGGCGATCATCGTCGACTCCCCCATCAAGGAGGTCGACGCCGAGGTCGGCGCGGCGCGGGCCGGGGAGCAGTTCCGGCGGGCCAAGGTCTACAGCGACCCCGCCGAGGCGATCGCCCGCTTCCGCACCGTTCCGCCCCAGGACGTCTACCTCCCCTACGTCACCGAGCACGTCGCCCGCCACTCCCTACGCCGTGTCCCCGAGGGCTGGACCTGGAAGTTCGACACCCGGATCTTCATCCCCCGCCGCCGCGAGGCCGCCGAGCTGTTGGCCCGGGTCCGGTGCCGCGTCGCCCTTCTGCGCTGCGAGCACGGCCTCGTCACCCCCGACATCGGCGACTACATGTACGACAAGCTGGGCCGAGTGGCGCCCGTCGTCGAGCTCCCCGACGCCGGTCACCATCCCATGCTCGACGTGCCCCTGATCCTGGTGACGGCCGTGCGGGCCCTGCTCGCCGACTGGGACCACTCGACGCCCCGGCCGCGCACCCCCTAGGCCGGATCCGCCCTACCGACCGTGACGTCAGTCGGCGTGGCGGGCGACGACCTTCTCGGCGAAGGCCGCCATGGCCGCCTCGGTGTCGCGCAGGAACAGGAAGGCGGGGACCATCGTGCGGTGCACGCCCCACGACGCCAGCTCCTCGACGGCCGCATCGGGATCGTCGCCGAACAGTCCCGGGTGGGCGGCGGTCATCTCGATCGCCTCGGGGTCGCGCCCGGCGTCGGCGGCGGTCTGGCGGGCGATGTCGAGCAGGGTCGGGATGTCGCCCTTGCCGGGGAAGAAGCCGTCGCCGATCCGCCCGGCCCGCCGTGCGGCCGCCTCGGAGTGGCCCCCGATGTGGATCGGTACGCGGCCCCGGGCCGGCTTGGGGTTGGAGCTGACGTGCTCGAAGTGCACGAACTCGCCGTCGTAGCTCACGTCGTCGGCGGCCCACACGCGCCGCAGGACGTCGATGTACTCCTCGGTGCGGGCGGCCCGACGCTCCCAGGGCACGTCGAGGGCGGCGAACTCCTCGCGCAGCCAGCCGATGCCCACCCCGAGCTCGACCCGGCCCCCGGACATGGCGTCGAGGGTGGCGACCTCCTTGGCGTACAGGAGGGGATGGCGTTCGGGGAGCAGGGCGATGCCGGTGGCAAGGCGCAGGGAGCTGGTGTTGGCGGCCACGAAGGCGAGCCACACCAAGGGGTCGGGGATGGGGCTGTCGCCCGAGCCCGGCATCTTGCCGTCGGGGGCATAGGGGTAGGTCGAGCGGTAGCCCTCGGGGTACACGACGTGCTCGACCGTCCACACCGACTCGAAGCCGGCGGCCTCCGCCGCCCGCCCCAGACGGGCGGCGCCCTCCCCGGTGACGAAATCCATGGTGTTGGCGAAGGCGATTCCGAACTTCACGTTCCCTCCTCGGTGGGGCGCCGGGACGGTCCGGTCTAGTCGCCCGACGCCGGTCTCGTCGACCTGGTCGTCGACCACTAGCTTGCGGTCATGTTCCGTGCCCTTCTCGCCACCCGTGACGACGACCGCAGGACCCGTGTCGCCCTGACCGAGCTCGACGACGACGACCTGCCGCGTGACCTGCCCGGTGCTCCCGTGCTCGTCGACGTCGAGTACTCGACCCTCAACTACAAGGACGGTCTGGCCCTCACCGGCCGGGCACCCATCATCCGCTCCTGGCCCCTCGTGCCCGGCATCGACCTGGCCGGCACCGTGGCCGCCTCCGAGGATCCCCGGTGGTCGCCGGGCGACCGGGTCGTCCTCAACGGGTGGAACGTCGGCGAACGGTACTGGGGGGGCTACGCCGAACGGGCCCGCGTGTCCGGCGACTGGCTGACCCGCCTGCCCGAGGGCCTCACGACCCGCCAGGCCATGGCGATCGGGACCGCCGGCTACACGGCCATGCTGTGCGTGCTCGCCCTCGAGGACCACGAGGTCGGCCCCGACGCCGGCCCCGTGGTCGTCACGGGCGCCTCCGGCGGTGTCGGGTCGGTGGCGGTGGCCGTGCTCGCCCGCCTGGGCTACGAGGTCACGGCCTCCACGGGCCGCACCAACGAGGCCGACTATCTCCGCCGCCTCGGCGCCACCGAGATCGTGGACCGCTCCGAGTTCACCGGCGAGGTCCCGGCTCTCGGGCCCGCCCGCTGGGCCGGGGCGGTCGACGCCGTGGGCTCGGTCACCTTGGCCAACGTGATCGCCACCACCCGCGACGACGGGATCGTCACCGCCTGCGGTCTCGCCGGCGGCCACGACCTGCCCACCACCGTGTACCCCTTCATCCTGCGGGGCGTCGAACTGGTCGGCGTCAACTCGGTGACCCGACCCCCTGCCGAGCGGGACCGGGCCTGGCGTCGTCTCGCCCGCGACCTCGACCCCGATCTGCTCGAGGAGATGACCAGCGAGGTCGGGCTGGCCGAGGTGATCGAGCTCGCCCCCCGGATCCTCGACGGCGAGGTCCGGGGTCGCGTCGTCGTCGACGTACGCGCCTGACGACCCCGTCCCCGCCGGCGCCACGCCGGACCCCGGGTGC
>RFFY01000315.1 GCA_003697065.1 Actinomyces sp.
AAGAGACGGTGAACCACGGTGAGAAGATCCGACGCTCACCGCACTAGTGTCGCCGCCATGACCTTCCCCGTACTCGTCGATCATCTGCGCCGTTTCGCGGTCCGGGAAGGGGATTTCGTCCTCAAATCGGGTCGTCGGAGCCGTTGGTTCGTCGACGCCAAACAGACCCTGTGTCGGCCCGACGGTATTCTCGCCGTTGCCGACGCCGCTTTGTCGGTCATACCCGCCGATGTCGACGCCATCGGCGGGCTGACCATGGGGGCCGATCCGTTCGCCTACGGTGTGGCCGCCGTCGCTGCCACCCGGGGTCGGTCCCTGCGCTCCTTCAGCATCCGCAAGGAGTCCAAGGACCACGGCGTCACGGGACGTATCGCCGGAGCCCTGCAACCCGGTGACCGTGTGGTCGTCGTGGAGGACACCGCCACCCGTGGCACCTCCGCCCTCGAGGCGGCGCGGGCGGTGCGCGAGTTCGGCGCCGAACCGGTGCTGATCTGCGCCCTGGTCGACCGGGGCGGCACCGGCGCCGAACTGGCCCGCGCCGAGGGCATCGACTTCCGGGCCCTGGTCACGGCAGCCGAGCTGGGCATCGACGACTGACCCCACCCATCCACAACCCCCCCGGCATTCTGGCTCCGCCATCGACCGTCGGGCCGCGCCTGGGGGAGCCAGAACGGGTTGGGTTGGGTGGAGGTGGGGGGTCTCGCCGATGGGCGGGGCGGCGACCGGTGGCGGTAGCGTCGCGTCGGTGAAGGGACCCACCGCCGCCTACTCCATCGTCCTGCGTGTCTCGCTCGACAACCGGCCCGGCGTGCTGGGCCGCTTCGCCACCGCCGTCGGCGCCGCCGGGGGCAACATCGCCGCCATCCCCGGCTTCGAGGCCAAGGGCCCCGTCGTCATCCGCGACATCGTCGTCAACTGCCGTTCCGAGCAGCACCAGCACCAGGTGGCCGCCGCGGCGGCCGCCGTCGACGGGGTCACGGTCCTCGACTGGTGGGATCGCACCTTCGCCCTCCACGAGGGCGGCAAGATCGAGGTCCTCGGGCGGTGCCCGGTCGGCGACGCCGACGACCTCTCCATGGCGTACACCCCCGGTGTGGCCCGGGTCTGCACGGCCATCGAGCACGATCCGGCCCTCGCCTTCACCCACACCATCCGCCACAACACGGTGGCCATCGTCACCGACGGCACCGCCGTGCTGGGCCTCGGCGACATCGGACCCGTCGCGGCCCTGCCCGTCATGGAGGGCAAGGCCCTGCTCTTCAAGGAGTTCGCCGACGTCGATGCCGTCCCGGTGTGCCTCGACGTCGACTCCGCCGACGAGGTCGTGCGCGCCGTCACCGCTCTCGCCCCCACCTTCGGGGGCATCAACCTCGAGGACATCGCCGCCCCCGCCTGCTTCGAGATCGAACGGCGTCTCGTCGACACCCTCGACATCCCCGTCTTCCACGACGACCAGCACGGCACCGCCGTCGTCACCCTGGCCGCCCTGCGCAACGCCTTGACGGTGGTCGGCAAGCGCATCGACGAGGTCCGCATCGTCATCGCCGGCATGGGGGCCGCCGGTATCGCCATCGGCCGGATCCTGCGCGACGCCGGCGCCGGCGAGATCGTCGGTGTCGACCGCCTCGGGGCCGTGCACGCCGGCCGCGACGGGCTCAACCCGGTCAAGCAGTGGTTCGCCGACCACACCAACCCCGACCACCGGGCCGGCACCCTGGGCGAGGTCCTCG
This sequence comes from Actinomyces sp., assembly GCA_003697065.1. Lineage (GTDB taxonomy): Bacteria > Actinomycetota > Acidimicrobiia > Acidimicrobiales > Aldehydirespiratoraceae > J010. Next base: position 1,731 of record RFFY01000315.1, read on the forward strand.
CCGGGGCCGACGTGTTCATCGGGGTGTCGGCACCCGACCTGTTGACGGCCGCCGAGCTGCGCACCATGGCCCCCGATCCGATCGTGTTCGCCATGGCCAACCCCGATCCCGAGATCCGGCCCGAGGCCGCCGACGGCCTGGCCGCCGTCATGGCCACGGGGCGCTCGGACTTCCCCAACCAGATCAACAACGTGCTGGCCTTCCCCGGCATCTTCCGGGGCGCCCTCGATGCCGGAGCCACACGGATCACCGAGGCCATGAAGCTGGCCGCCGCCGACGCCATCGCCGCCGCCGTCGACGCCGACGACCTGTGCGCCGAGTTCATCGTGCCCTCCGTGTTCGACCGTGAGGTCCCCCGCCTCGTGGCCCGGGCCGTGGCCGAGACCGCCCAACGCGAGGGCGTGTGCCGGTGAGCCTGTCCCGACGCCGCTCGGCCCGTCGCCCGTGGGGGTGACCCCCGCCCTGCCCGACGTGCGGGCGCGCGGCGCCCTGCTCGACGAGCTCGACGGGGCGACCGTCGACGTGGTGGTGGTGGGAGCGGGGATCACGGGAGCGGGCGTGGCCCGCGAGCTCGCCCGCCGCGGGGTGTCGGTGGCCGTGTTCGATGCCGACGACGCCGCTTCGGGGACCTCGTCACGCTCGTCCAAGCTCATCCACGGCGGTCTGCGCTATCTGGCCCAGGGCGACGTGGCCACCGTCCGCCGGACCGCCCGGGAACGCGCCGTCGTGCACCGCTTGGCCCCGCACCTCGCCGAACCGCGCTGGATGGTGATGCCCGTCGCCCGGCGGCGTTCCCTTGCCACCTTCCGGGCCGCGGTCACGACCTACGAGAAGCTCGGTGGCGTCGACGGCGACGACCGCCACCGGGTCTGGGATCGCGACGAGCTGGCCCGGGAGGAGCCCGTCGTCGCCGCCGGACGCTTCGCCGGTGCGGTCGCCTTCCGTGAGTACGTCACCGACGACGCCCGTCTGGTGCTGGCCAACCTCCGCCAGGCCGCCGCCGCTGGTGCCCGGATCGTGACCCACTGTCCCGTCGTGGCGCTGGCGGGCGAGGCGCCGCGTCACGCCGTCGTCGCCCGCTGTTCCCTCACGGGCCGCCGCGTCGAGCTGGGCTGCCGGGCCGTCGTCAACGCCGCCGGTCCCTGGGTCGACGCCGTGCGCCGCCTCGAGGCGCCCGGCGACGACCGCCTCGTCGTCAGTCGGGGGATCCACCTGTGCGTGGCCTGGGAGCGTCTGCCCGTGCACCACATGGTCGCCCTGTCGGCTCCCGACCGCCGGACCCTCTTCGCCATCCGGCGCGACGCCGTGACCTACGTCGGCACCACCGACACCCGTGATCCCGCCGGGCCCCGCTGGTGGCCCCAGATCACCGGCGACGACCTCGCCTACGTGGCCGAGACCGTCGCCGCCACCTGCGACGTGGCCCCCCTCACCCCCGACGACGTCACCGCCGCCTGGGCCGGACTGCGCCCTCTCATCGACTCGGGCCAGGCCGACCCCACCGAGATCTCCCGCCGCGACGAGGTCTGGGTCGGACCTCGGGGTGTCGTGACCGTCGCCGGGGGCAAGTTGACCGGCTACCGCCTCATGGCCCTCGACGTCGTCGACCATCTCGCCGGCCTCACCGACGAGCTCGACCTGCGCCGTCTGGACGACGAGACCGAGCCGGGCGGGCCGCGCCTGCCCGGCGGTGACATCGACGGTGAGCTCGACGACCTGGTTCGGGCCCTGGTGGACACCACCGGCCTCGAGCCCGGAGTGGTCCGACGCCTCGCCGTCCTGTACGGCTCGGAGGTGCCCGAGGTCCTCGCCCGCGGCGCCGACGAGCTGGTTCCCTCGAGCGGAGTGATGAGCGGGGAGGTCGACTGGGCGGTGACGGTCGAGGGCGCCGCCGACCTCACCGACCTCGTCTACCGGCGTCTGCGCCTCGCCTGGTTCCACCCCGGTGTCGATGGCCTGCTCGAGCCCCTCGCCCGCCGGATGGGCGAGCTGTGCGCCTGGTCGTCTGACAGGATCGCGGCCGAGGTCGCCGCCGTGGCCGCCCGGCGGCGGGCCGAGACGCCGACCGGGCGCGAGCCGACCACAGGAGGGTGAGCCCATGGACGACCCGTCGGACACGGGGGTGGTCCGTCGACTGAGGGACGCCCTCGGTGACGCCGTCGACACCTCG
>RFFY01000316.1 GCA_003697065.1 Actinomyces sp.
ACCACGGCGGCGACGCCCTCGCCCAGGTCGGGGTGGGGCAGGCCGACGACGGCCGACTCGACGACGCCGGGGAGGGCGTCGACGACGAGCTCGACCTCGGTGGGGTACACGTTGTAGCCCCCGGAGATGATCATGTCGCCGGCCCGGCCCTCGAGGGTGAGCCGTCCCTCGGCGTCGAGGTGGCCGACGTCGCCGGTGACGAACCAGCCGTCGGGTCGCGTCACCGCGGCCCACGCCTCGGGGCGACGCCAGTAGCCGGCGCACACGTGGGGGCCGCGGGTCTCGACGATGCCCACCTCGCCGGGGCCCAGGACGGTGGCGTCGGGCCCGGTGACACGGACCTCCTGGCCGGTCAGGGGGAAGCCGACGGTGCCGGGGACGCGCTCGCCGTCGAGGGGGTTGGAGGTGATGATCCCCGTTTCGGTCATGCCGTAGCGTTCGACGATCTCGTGCCCGGTGCGCTCGGCGATGCGCCGCCACACGGGAGCGGGCAGGGGGGCCGAGCCCGAGGTGCACAGGCGCAGGTTCGCCGTCGTCTCCCGGTCGAAGCGGGGGTCGGCGAGCAGGCGGGTCCAGTGGGTGGGGACGCCCATCATCACCGTGGCCCGGGGGAGGTTGGCGATGGTGGTGTCGAGGTCGAAGCGGGGGCACAGGATGGTCGTGGCCCCGGCGAGCAAAGCGCAGCCGAGGGCGACGAAGAGCCCGTGGACGTGGAAGAGGGGCAGGACGTGCAGCACCACGTCGTCACCGGTGAAACCCCAGGCCCCACACAGGGCGAGGCCGTTGTGGGTGAGGTTGGCGTGGGTGATGACGGCGCCCTTGGCCCGTCCCGTGGTCCCCGAGGTGAACAGGAGAGCCGCCGGGTCGTCGCCGTCGCGGGCGACGGGCGGTGCCGGATCGGCATCGTCGACGCGGGCGTCGAACTCGCCGTCGGGTCCGCCGGCGAGGGTGACGAGACGGCGTCCGCCCGCCACGGGGGTGAGGGCGTCGACGTCCTCGGGCCTCACGATCAACAAGGCGGGGTCGGCGTCGTCGACGAAGGCGGCGACCTCGGCGGGGGTGTAGGCGGGATTGACCGGCATGTGGACGGCGCCGGCGCGCAGGACACCGAGATAGGTGGCGACGGTGTCGAAGGAGGTGGCGGCCCGCACGAGCACCCGGTCACCGGGCGCCACCCCCAGCTCGGCGAGGACGGCGGCGGCCCGGGCCGCCCGTTCGTGGAGGTGGGCGTGGGTCCAGGTGGCGGTGTCGTGGGCGGAGCCGGGCGCGGGCCGGCGGAGGGCGACGGCGTCGGGCCGGTCGGCGACGCGGGATTCGAGGCGGGTGGCGTAGTTGGCGTCGTTCACCCCACGCCCCAGCTGTAGGTCTGCTTGACCAGCTTCAGGTAGGCGAGGATCTCGGTCGAGGCCACCCCGTCGATGGTACGGATCCCTTCGTTGACGAGGGTGAGCAGGTCGGAGGTGGAGCGGCACACGACCTCGGCGAGGATGTCGTAGCGGCCGGCGACGATGACGACGTAGTCGACCTGGTCGAGTTCGGCCAGGGCGTCGGCACAGGCGGTGATGTCGCCGGTGGCGGAGATGGCGACGAGGGCCTGGACGCCGTAGCCGAGCTGGACGGGGTCGGTGACGGCCACGATCTGCATGAGGCCGCGTTCGAGGAGGCGCTGGACGCGCTGGCGGGTGGCGGCCTGGGACAGGCCCACGCGGGGGGCGAGCTGGGCGTACGAGAGGCGTCCGTCGAGTTGGAGCTCGGCGATGATCCGTCGGTCGATCTCGTCGAGCTCGACGGTCGGCTCGGGGCCGTCGGGTCCGCCGCCGGCGGTCACCGCAGGTCCAGCTCGGCCATGGCCTCGGTCAGGGCCCGGCGCAGCACGGTGTTGATCTCGTCGAACTGGTCGGGGCCGGCGACGAGGGGCGGGGCGAGCTGGATCACGGGCTCACCCCGGTCGTCGGCGCGACAGATGAGGCCGAGCTCGAGGAGGCGGTTGGACAAAAAGCCCCGCAGGAGATGGTCGCTCTCCTCGGGTGAGAAGGTGGCGCGGGTCTCGGGGTCGCGGACGAGTTCGATGCCGTAGAAGTAACCACACCCGCGGACCTCGCCCACGATCGGGAGATCGGTGAGGTCCTCGAGGGCGGAGCGGAAGGCGGCCTCGTTGGCGCGCACGTGGCCGCAGAGGTCCTCACGCTCGAAGATGTCGAGGTTGGCCAGAGCCACGGCGCAGCTCACGGGGTGGCCGGCGAAGGTGAAGCCGTGGAGGAACATCTCGCCGGTGCCGACGAAGGGTTCGGCGAGGCGGTCGCTCACGATCATGGCGCCGAGAGGGGCGTAGCCGGAGGTGAGGCCCTTGGCGGAGGTGATGATGTCGGGGACGTAGTCGAAGCGCTGCGACCCGAAGAGGTGGCCGAGTCGACCGTAGGCGCAGATGACCTCGTCGGAGACGAGGAGGATCCCGTGGCGGTCGCAGATCTCGCGGAGGCGGGCGAAGTAGCCGTCGGGGGGGACGAAGCAGCCTCCGGAGTTCTGCACCGGTTCGACGAACACGGCGGCCACCGTGTCGGGCCCCTCGCGTTCGATGACGTGTTCGATGTCGTCGGCGCAGGCGAGGGTGCAGGCGGGGGCGGCGGCGCAGTGGGGGCAGCGGTAGCGGTTGGTGTTGGCGGCCTTGGCCGTCCCCGGCACGAGGGGTTCGAAGGGGGTGCGGATCGAGGGCAGGCCCGTGATGGACAGGGCCCCGAGTGAGGTGCCGTGGTAGGCGAGGTGGCGGCTGATGACCTTGTGGCGTTGGGGCTGGCCCGTGACCCGGAAGTACTGGCGGGCCAGCTTCCAGGCCGATTCGACGGCTTCGGAGCCGCCGGTGGTGAAGAAGACCCGGTTGAGGTCGCCGGGGGCGAGGGCGGCGAGGCGGGCGGCGAGCTCGACGGCGTTGGGGTGGGCGTAGCTCCACAGGGGGAAGTAGCCGAGGGTGGCGGCCTGGTCGGCGGCGGCGGCGGCCAGCTCGGGGCGTCCGTGGCCCACCTGGCTGACGAAGAGGCCGGCGAGCCCGTCGAGGTAGCGGTTCCCCTCGTCGTCCCAGACGTAGCAGCCCTCGCCCCGTTCGATGATGCGGGTCTGGTCGAGGGCGTCGTGCAGGGAGGTGAAATGGCCCCACAGGTGACGCTTGGCGAGGCGGTGCAGGCGGGTGGGCTCGTCGGTCATGGTCGGTCCCGGGGTCGGGCGGCGGCGCACCGTCGCGATGATCGTCGGCGCCACCGATTCAACAGGATCGGGGGGTCAAAGGCAAACGAATCCCGTGCTAAAGGCGGGTTCAACGACGGGATCGAGCGTTGAAGCGCTTGCGCGCCGACCTTTCGGCGGCGAAACTCGCGCCATGCAGACCGGAAACTTCATCGCCGGCCGCTTCGTGGACGCCCATGACGGCCGCACCCTGTCGGTGATCGAGCCGGCCCACGGGTCGACCCTGGCCGAGGTGCCCTTCAGTGGACCGGCCGACGTCGACGCCGCCGTGGCGGCGGCGCGGGAG
>RFFY01000036.1 GCA_003697065.1 Actinomyces sp.
CCTTAATCCTTCTATTACTAAATTCCGCTTAATATATGTACAATGATATGTACATATAGCAACTACTTAACTATGGATACTGTTACTTACACAGAATTTAGGCAAAAGCTAGCTAGATATCTCAACAAAATTGAAGCAGATCGTACTCCGATAATTGTTACTAGGCAAAATGCACCATCGGTAGTAGTGATGAGCTTAGATGATTTTAAAGCTTACGAGGCAACTTTCCATCTATTATCTAGTAAAAATAATGCAGACAGGTTAAATGATGCGATCGATGAACTTCGTTCTGGAGGTGGAACAGAACGGGAATTGATAGAGGAATGAAGCTAATATTTACCGAACGAGCCTGGGAAGATTATTTATATTGGCAGCAAGCAGATAAGAAAATTCTCGCCCTCGACAGTTGCTCCAACTCCTTCGGAGACGCTACGCGAACGACGGAAACCGCCAAGACCGCACTGTCTCGCAAACGCATCAATACTCTAATCAAAGATATCAAACGAAATCCCTATTCTGGAATTGGCGATCCCGAACCACTGAAATATAATTGGTCGGGTTTTTGGTCGAGAAGAATTACTAAAGAACATCGTTTAGTTTATGCAGTAGAAAAAGATGCAATATTGATCGCTCAGTGTCGATTTCATTATTAACATTATAAGCGATCGCTCTATGGAAAATAGCGATAAATTTCTTTGCGATCGAGGAAACGAACAAAAACCACGATATCTTGTTTAATAATTAATCCCACACGATAATCTCCGATTCTAGAACGATAATAAATTTTATTCTTTTGCCCTTTAAGTTTTTTTAGATTGGGAATTTGACTCAAATTATCTACGTTTTCCACTGCAAGAATAAATTGTTCGAGGCGCGAGAGTAATTTTTTATCTTTGATCGAGCGAATATCTTTGAGAAAACTATCCTTAAATTCTGTTTTCACTATTCCCCACTCAACACTTTAAATATTTCATCTCGACTGACAGTTTTACTTGTTTCTCCTTCTTCAATTGCACGAGATAACCCTATGTCTTCCAAAGCGTCTATCAA
>RFFY01000317.1 GCA_003697065.1 Actinomyces sp.
GCTCGTCGCGTCCGGCGGCGGCGTAGGCGGCGGCCCGCAGGGCGGTGCGGGCGGCGTCGAGGGCGACGTTGCCGCCACCGATGACGACGACCTTGTCGCCGACGTCCACCTTGAAGCCCCGGTTGACGTTCAAGAGGTACTCGACGGCGCGGAACACGCCGTCGGCGTCGTGACCCTCGATGTCGAGGTCGCGACCGCGGGTGGCCCCGATGGCGAGGAAGACGGCGTCGAAGTCGCGGCGCAGCTCCTCGAGGGTGACGTCCCGGCCGAGGCGGTGCTCGAGGCGCACGTCCACACCGAGGCCGATGACGGCGTCGATCTCGGCGTCGAGGAGGCGACGGTCGAGCCGGTACTCGGGGATACCGAGGCGCATCATGCCCCCGAGCACGTCGGAGGCCTCGTAGAGGGTGACGGGGTACCCGTGGAGGCGCAGATCGTGGGCGGCGGCGAGGCCGGCCGGGCCCGCCCCGACGATGGCGACCCGCTCGGGGCGCTCCGCCTCCGGCGCCGCCAGGGCGTTCCAGCGCGAGTTCGGCCCGACCTCGACCCCGTACCGCTCGGTCACGAAACGCTTGAGGGCGCGAATGGCGATGGGCTCGTCGATCCGGCCCCGCCGACAGGCGTCCTCGCAGGGCGCGGCACACACCCGACCGCACACCGACGGGAAGGGATTGGGCAGGCGGGCGAGCAGGTAGGCGAGCTCGTCGTGGCCGTCGGCGATGGCGGCGACGTAGGCACCGGCGTTGGTGTGGACGGGACAGGCGGCGAGACAGGGGATGTTCTCGTCGAAGTAGGACAGACGCTCGCCCATCACAGGCTCCTCAGATGAGTCCCCGACGCTGGGCCCGCCGCAAAGCAACGAGCCCGACCACCAGGAAGACGCCCCACACGCTCGTGCCGACGAGGTCGGTGACCCAGCGGTCCGCCGACGACAGGGTGGAGGTCCGCAGCACCGCCGAGGGCAACCAGGCGGTGGTTAGGGCGAAGTAGACGACGATCACGACGGCGGCGAGAACGGGATGGACCGGCCGCTCCCGGCTCGACGGCCCACCGGTGACGGCTCCGGACTCGGTCATAGCCTCCGCTCCCTTCCCCGGTTCTCTCCCGGTTCTTCCCGGGTCACGCTCGGGTGCGCACACCCCGGATACTCGCACCGATATTCGCACCGATACTGGCGCGATCTGGCGGGTGGTGCCGGGTCCGTGGTGTCGGCCCGGCACCACCCGTCGTGTCACCATCCGGAGCCCTCGGCCGTCCCGGCCCGGGGCTCCGGCGGGCTCGTGGTCGTCAGGCGAACTCGACGACGATCCAGCCCTGGTTGGCCGACTGGACGTGCAGGTCGTCCTCCCAGCCCTCGGGCGTCTCGTCGGGATCCCAGTAGGCGACGGCCATCTTGGCATCCTGGCCGACGGTGAACTGGGCGTCCTGGCTGTCACCGGTCTGCAGGGGCCGGCTGAACTCGAAGGTCCAGGTGCCGTCGGCGTCCTCCTGGGCGGCGGAGTGCGAGTACACACCGAGGATGCTGTTCTCGGCGCCGTCGCCGTTGTCGTCCTCGCGGTTCTCGGGGACCGTGGCCCACTCGTCGTCGAGGTTGCAGCCGGCATCGTTGCCCGGGTCACCGTTGCCGGCGTCGTTCACCGCGCCACCGGCTTCGGTCCCTGCCGCGCACTCGAGCTCCCAGTGCCAGATGTCGACCATGCCGAGGCTGGTGTCCCGATCCTCGTCCTCGGCGCCCATGTGCTCACCGGCGCCGCTCTCGATGGCCCACTCCACGGCGGCGGCGCCGCTCTTGTGCCCGTTTTCGGGGTTGTAGTTGAAGTCGTCGTCGACCTGGAGGAGCACGTAGACGTTCTCGTCGTCGTGGGCCACCTTCAACACGGCATCGTGGGGCGAGGCGTCCTCGTCGCTGATGGGCTCGAGGGTGAGATCGAGCCCGGTGATGTCGGCCCAGTCGGCGGCGTCACCGTCGACGGTGATGGCGGCCGACGGCGCCTCGATCGTGCGGACGGGGCCTTCGTCTTCTTCGGCCGGCTCGGGCTGGCCGGTGGCGTCGGTGCTGCCACTGTCGTCGTCGCCGCAGGCGGCGGCCAGAAGGGTGACGGCGAACAGAGCCGCCAGCAGACGCATGAACCGCATGAGAGCCTCCTTGGTCTCGTGTCCCGACGGAGTCCCCTCCGTCCCATGCCGATTCCACCGTCCGACGGGCGGATGACCTAGGGCCTTAGGTCCGCGTCACCCCCACCTTGTGCCACTTTTCACGATCCCGACCGGCGAGCCGGGCACCACCGCGAGCGGGCCCGTGAGCCGGGCAGCGCCGGCCCGCTCGGGCCGGTGAGCTCAGGCGACGACGAGGCTCTCGCCGTGGGCCGGGACGGTGACCCGCCGCCCGGTCGACGCGACGGCTCGGGCCAGGGCGGCCGACGCGCCGGCCTCACCGTGCACGACCGCCACCTCGGGGTCGCCGTGGGCCGTGGCCAGCCAGTCGAGCAGGTCGGAGCGGTCGGCGTGGGCGGACAGGGCGATCGAGGCCACCTTGGCGACGACGGGATGGTCGCTGCCGAAGAAGCGCAGGGTCCGCTCCCCACGCCGGAGCCGGTCGCCGCGGGTGCCGGGAGCCTGGAACCCCACGAGCAGGACGAGGTTGCGGTCGTCGCCGAGCCGGGTGGCGAGGTGGTGCAGGACCCGCCCCCCGGTCGCCATCCCCGAGGCGGAGACGATGATCATCGGTCCCCGCCGGGCGTTGAGCGCCTTGGACTGCTCGACGGTCCGCACCGGCACCGGGTCGACCACCCGGAACAGCTCGGTCCCCGCGATCTCCGCCCGGACCCCGTCGGCGCCGCGCCGCACCGCCCGGCGGTAGACGTCGAGGGCGGCGCAGGCCATGGGGCTGTCGACGAACACGGGGACGACCGGCAGGCGCCCGTCGGCCATGAGGCGGTCGAGGTGCCACAGCACGACCTCGGTACGGTCGACGGCGAAGGCGGGCACGAGGACCACGCCACCGCGCCCCAGGGCGTCGCCGACCGCCTCGGCCATCCGGTCCTCGACGTCGACGTCGGGATGCTCGGTGTCGCCGTAGGTCGACTCGCACACGACGAGGTCGGCGGGGCCGATCGGCGCCGGCGGGTCGAGTAGGGGATGCACGGATCGGCCCAGGTCGCCGCTGAAGACCAGGCGCCGACCCCCGGTCTCGAGGTGGACGGTTCGGGCCCCCAGGATGTGACCGGCCGGACGCAGGCGCAGCGTCATGCCGGGTACGGCTTCGACGGGGTGCTCCTCGACGACCCGGAGCAGGTCGAGACACCGCCGGGCGTCCTCCTCGGTGTACAGGGGCAGGGCCGGATCGTGCTTCGAGTAGCCGTGACGGTTGGCGTGTTCGGCCTCCTCCTCCTGGAGGTGACCGGCGTCGGGCAGGACGATGGCGGCGAGCTCGGCGGTGGCCACGCTGCAGTGGACCGGGCCCCGCCAGCCCTGGGCCACGAGACGGGGCAGGTAGCCGCAGTGGTCGACGTGGGCGTGGGTCAACACGACGCCGTCGAGGGTGTCGAGGTCGACGCCGAGGGGTTCCCAGTTGCGGCGCCGGAGCTCCTTGCGCCCCTGGAAGAGGCCGCAGTCGACGAGGAGGCGCCGCCCGCCGGCGGACACCAGATGGCGGCTGCCGGTCACCGTCCCGGCAGCACCGAGGAAGGTGACCTCGACGCTCACCGGGCCTCGTCGTCCGTGGCGCCGGGCCCCCCACCGGGGGCGTCTCCGGACCCGTCTCCGGGCCCGTCGTCGGGGGCACCATCGGCGGCCCGGTCGGCGGCCACCTCGGCGATGGCCTGCTCGACGACGCCGATGAGGGGGGCCACCACCGGGTAGCCCGCGTAGGGGGCGAGCAGCACCAGGGTCTCGCGCAGCCCGTCGGCGTCGAGCTCGCCGCGTCGCAGGGCGGCACGGGCGTGCACGGCGAAGGCGTCGGCGGCCCCGCGGGCGGCGATCACCCCGAGCAGCAGGAGCCGGCGGTCGCGGATCGACAGGACGTCGCGGTCCCACACCTCGGCGAACAGGGTCCGCATCATCACGTCGTTGAAGGCCAGGAGCCCCTCGGGGATGTCGGCGAGCTCCCCGGCGTAGATCTCGCCCAGGCGTTCCTGCCCCCGGCGGTAGGCCTCGCTGGCCTGATCGCCCTGGTGGACTTCACCGGTCATACGCGCTCCCTCCGCCGAGACCCTCGACGTCGACCCCGATCCTGACCGGCCATCCCGCCTCGCGCCACACGCGCCGCCGCGCC
>RFFY01000037.1 GCA_003697065.1 Actinomyces sp.
GGTTTCCGCACTTCCCACGAGTCGGGACGCCCGGGACGGGCGGGGTCCAACGGACCTAGACTCGGAGCGTGGCCCCCTACCAGAGTCGCGAATGGCATCCGGCGGCCGAGGAGTACTGCGAGACCATCTACGAGCTGGCCGAGGACGACGTCGAGGTCATCCAGGCCCGTATCGCCGAACGCCTCGGCGTCTCCCGCCCCGCCGTCTCGGAGATGATCCGCCGCCTGGCCGACGAGGGCCTGGTCGAGGCCGGGCGCCGCATCCGCCTGACCGACGCCGGGCGCCGCCTGGCCGAGACCGTGGTCCGGCGTCACCGCCTCGCCGAGCGCTTCCTCACCGACATCCTCGGCCTGTCGTGGGCCGAGGCCCACGCCGAGGCCGGCAAGTGGGAACACATCATCTCGCCCCGGGTCGAGGAGGCCATGGTGCGCCTCCTCGAGGACCCCACCACCTGTCCCCACGGCAACCCCATCCCGGGCTCGGCCTACCGCGAGCAGGCCCTGGTGCCGCTCGGTGAGATGCCCGTGGGCCGCCCCTTCGTGGTGCGCCGGATCCCCGAGGAGCTCGAGTTCGCCGACGGGATGCTCGAGTTCCTCGAACAGGCCTCGATCATCCCCGGCTCACGCGGCCGGCTCGCCTCCCGCTCGCCCGACGGCACCGCCACCGTCGAGGTCGGCGACACGACCGTCGGCATCGGCGAGTTCGCCAGCGCCCGCATCCTCGTCGCCCCCGCCTGACACCGACACCACCGCCGGAGAGCGGGTGCCCGCCTCCGGGCCCTCGACGCCGGGCAGAGCGCCGACCGGCCAGGTGAGCGTCGTCGCCACCTCCTCGGCCCCGGCCATCACCTCCGGGAGGGGTTCGTGGTGCACGACGGTGATCCGGCGGGTGGCCCGGGTCAGCGCCACGTACAGGGAGCGCACACCCTGGAGTTCCTCGTCGACGATGCGGCCCGGTTCCACCACGATGGCAGCGTCCACCTCGAGCCCCTTCACGAGGCGTACCGGCACCACCGTCACCTGACGGTCGAGGCCCCGCCGGGTCGCACCACCGAAGTCGATCCCCGCCGCCTCGAGGGCGCCAGACACCTCGTCGACGAGGGAGCCGGGCACGATGACGGCCACGTTGCCCGTCCCGACCTCGGCCAGTTCCCCCGTCACCAGGTCGGGCACCGCCTGCGCCGCCGGGGTCAGGGCCCGCACCAGACGTGGCTCGTCGCCGCTCGTCCGCACCGCCACCGGCGGCGACAGGCCCGGGGCGGCATGGGGCAGTACGAGCTCGGCGAAGCGCATGGCCGGCGCCGGGATGCGGTAACCGACGGTGAGCTCCCGGACGCGGGGCTCCCCCCGCTCGGGGAGCAGGGCGAGGATCTCGGACCAGTCGTCGTGGGCCCACGCCCCCGTCGCCTGGGCGATGTCGCCGACGATGGTCATCGAGCCGTTCAGGGAGCGGCGGGCGATCATGCGCAGCTCCATGGGCGAGAGGTCCTGGGCCTCGTCGATGCAGATGTGCCCGTAGGTGCGCACGGCATCGGTCTCGCGGTGACCGGGCCGGTAGCCGAGGTGGGCGCGGGCCTCGTCGAGGAGGGGGACGTCGGCGAAGGTCCAGGTGACCTCGTCGACGTGGCGGGCCCGGGGGCGGTGGAGGCGTTGGATCTCCTCGTCGGTGAAGCGCCCGCGGTTGGCCGAGCGCAACAGGGCCCGTGACCCGTACAGGTCGTGGAGGAGGTGGGCGGGGGTCAGTACCGGCCACATCCACTCGAGGGCCTCGCGCACCACCAGCTCGTGGCGGAGGCGCTCGCGGACCCCCTCGGGATCGAGGTCGCGGCCGGAGGCGGCGAGGGCACCGAAGACGAGTTCCTCGACCACCCGCCGCCCGGCGTTGTGGGTGCGGGAGCGGCGACGGGCCTCGCGGACGATACGGCGCGACTCCTCGACGCTCAGACGCAGGCGCTGGAGCCCGAGGCCGACGACGAGGTCGCGACGCAGGGGCCGTTCACGGTCGGCGACGGCCCGGGCGATGACGTCGACCATGCGGGGATCACCCTTGACACGGGCGACCTCCTCGTCGTCGAGACCCTCGACCCGTACCGCCGGCCGGACGAGGTCGGCGAGCACGGCCAGGTCGACGCCGGCCTCGCCCAGGGAGGGAAGGACCTGCTCGATGTAGGCGAGGAAGAGCCGGTTGGGACCGACGACCAGCACCCCTTGACCCTCGAGGGGGAAGCGGTGGGTGTACAGGAGGTAGGCGGCCCGGTGCAGGGCGACGACCGTCTTGCCCGTCCCGGGCCCACCCTGCACCACGAGGATCCCGGGCAGAGGGGAGCGGATGATCTCGTCCTGCTCGGCCTGGATGGTGGCGACGATGTCGCCGAGACGACCGGTACGGGAGGCCTCGAGGGCGGCGAGCAGGGCACCGCGGCCCCTCAGCTCGGTGGTGTCGTCGATCTCGCCGAACACCTCGTCCTCGATGCCGAGCAGGGTCCGGCCCCGGGTGGCGAAGTGTCGGCGCAGCTCGAGCCCCATGGGGTCGCGGCCGGTGGCCCGGTAGAAGGGTTCGGCCACCGGGGCCCGCCAGTCGACGACGATGGGCTCCTGGTCCTCGTCCCAGAGGCCGAGACGCCCGATGTAGAAGCGTTCACCCGTTCCGGCCGGGTCGATGCGTCCGAACACCAGGGCGCGATCGCCGACGTCGAGCTGGGTGAGGCGCGAGAGGATCGAATCGAGGATGGCCTCACGCTCGAAGCGGGCCTGGTTGGTGCCACCCCGCCCGACCTCGACCACCGACGAGAGCCGCGCCGCCCGTCGACGGGCCGCGTCGAGGCACTCGTAGGCCCGGTCGATGTGGCTCTGCTCGGCGTCGAAGTCGGGGTGTCGCTCGGTCACGTCGGGATCGGTCCCTCCCGTCGGGTCCCCGGTCCGGTGAACGAACCAGGCTATCGGCCCCGCCGGGCCGCTCGGCACCCGCCCGACGGGGTCCGCGACCCGGCCGGCATCTCCGCCAGGGCGCCGGTGTGCGAGCATCGTCGGGTGATCACCATCGGACTCGTCCTGTCCGCCGGCGGACCCGTCGGCGACCCCTGGCACGCCGGGGTCCTCGCCGCCCTCACCGAGGCCACGGGCTGGGACGCCCGCCGCGCCGACCTGGTCGTCGGCACCTCGGCGGGGGCCATCAGCGCCGTCGGACTCCGGGCCGGCCTGTCGGCCACCGACCGCTGGCTCGACCACCTGGGACGCCAGCCGAGCCCCGAGGGCCGGGCCGTACTCGATCGCCTCCGCACGCCCTGGTCGGAGGAGTCGACACCGCGCCGCCTGCGGCCCCAGGACCCGGTCCTCACCCTGCGGGCCCTGTGGCCCCCGTGGCGCCCCCGCCCCGTCGAGGCGTTCACCGGCCTGCTTCCCCCCGGTGCCCGACGCGCCGACGCTCTCGCCGTGCGCATGCGCGAGCTGCACCCGGAGCCCTGGCCCGCCGAACCCACCTGGATCACCGCCGTGCGCCTCGGCGACGGCCGCCGGGTCGTGTTCGGCCGTGACGACGTTCCCGCCGACGTCGGCGCCGCCGTGCAGGCGTCGGCCGCCATCCCCGGGGTGTACGCACCCGTCGAGATCGGCGGACACCGCTACGTCGACGGCGGCGTGCACTCGGCCACCAACGCCGACCTGTGCGCCCCCCTCGGCTTCGACCTCGTCGTCGTGTCGTCGGTCATGACCCTGCCGGCGCCCGGTGTGTCCACACCGCTCACCCGCGAAGCCCTGCATCCCGTGCGGGCACGCTGCTCCCTGCGCCTGGGCGCCGAGGTGGCCGAGATCCGCCGCCGCGGGACCCCGGTGCTGGTGGTGCAGCCGGCCCTCGACCAGCTCCCGGCCCTCGACCGCGACGGCGATCCCGCCGAGGTGCGGCGGCGGGCGGCCGA
>RFFY01000038.1 GCA_003697065.1 Actinomyces sp.
CCACCCGCCACTCCCGAGCCGGCATCCCCGGCGCCCCCCGCAGGCGCCACACCATCGACGCAGGCCACGACCCCGCCGCCCTTCGCTCCGCCCACCCCGCCCGACGTGGCGGCCGACACCGCACCGGCGACCACGACGGACGAGGGCACCGACGCCACACCGCCGGAGACGCCGGACGAGGGCACCGACGCCGCACCACCGGAGACGCCGGCCGAGCCCCCGTCCGACACGGGGGCCGCGCCCCCCGAGGTGGCCGAAGCGGTGGCGGAACCGGAGTCCGCACCGTCGACGGCACCCGACGCCGCCCCGGCCGACGCCGCCGCAGCCGGCGAGGAGGCCTCCCGACCCGGCGTCGACGCCCCCATGTGGGACGAGGCCCGCAACACCTACATCCAGTGGGATCCCCAGCTCCAGCAGTGGATGGAGTGGGACGAGGCCAACGGACGCTGGATCCCCATCAGCACCTGAGTGTCCCCGTGATCCGTTCCCGCCACCGCCCACGACCGGCCACCGGTGTCCTCGTCGCCGCTGCCGCCCTCATCGCCTCCGCCTGTGGCTCCAGCATCGAGCTGCCCGGCGACGCGGCACCGTCCACGAGCGAGGCGACCACCACCGCGGCCCCCTCGACCACCGCACCCGCCTCGACCACGGCGGCACCGGCGACGACAGCGGCACCCTCCACGACGGCGGCACCCCCGACCACGAGCTCCACCACCACGACGAGCACCACCACCACGACGACGACCACGAGTGCGCCCACGTGTCCGGGCCCGGGCGGGCTCCCCCCGGACGCCGCCGACCACACCGTCGCCGCCGGCGATCTCGACGGCGACGGCGCCCTCGACACCATCCACGGCTACCGCACCGGCGACCCGTCCGCCGGCGGCTCCTGGTGGCTCCAGGTCTCGTTCGCCGCCGGGGGCGGCACCCGCCTCGAGGTCTCGAGCGACTTCATCCCCGCCGGCGGCGTCGTCCCCCGCGACGGGGTCGACCTCGACGGCGACGGTGACGACGAGTTCTTCGCCACCATCGGCGCCGGCGCCTCGGCGGCGATCTACGGGCTGTTCGACGTCCTGGGCTGCGCTCTCGTGCAGGCCACGCTCGACGGGTCGCCCTTCGGCGCCCCCGTCGGGGCGTCCGTCATGTACTCGTCGGGTCTCGCCTGCATCGACCTCGACACCGACGGGGCCTACGACCACGTCGTCGTCTACGACGCCAGCCTCCTCGACCCGCCCGAGGCCGGCGACTTCGAGATCACCGCCACGTACTACACCTACGCCGACGGCGTACTGACCTTCGCCTTCGCCGACGGGGGCGGAGCCAACATCGGCGATCCCGGGTTCGCCGCCTACTCCTCGCTCACCTGCGATCCCCTGCCCTGACACCCCGCCCTGCGTGCGACCCTGACGTGCGGCCCTGACGCCCCGCCGTCGCGCCCTCGCTTCCGCTCAGCGGCCGGTGGCCCGGTCGAGGACCCCGACGGCGCGCAGGCGACGCTCGATGTGGTGCTCGAAGGCCTGGGTGGCGAGCGCCTCGAACTCGGCGGTGGCGGCGTCGGGGGGACGATCGAGCAGAGCGCCGAGTCCACCCGAC
>RFFY01000318.1 GCA_003697065.1 Actinomyces sp.
AGGATGGCGGCGCTGACACCGGCGTCGACGAGGGACGAGGCGAAGCGCTCGTAGCCCATGCGGAAGGCGATGTTGACGTAGGTCATGACGGCCAAGGGGACGCCGATGTCGGCCCCGCGCAGGGCGTCGAGGACCGACGCCGGCGTCGTGCCGGCGGCCAGGGACCGGTCGTTGGCCGCCTGGATGGTGGGGCCGTCCATGACCGGATCGGAGAAGGGGATGCCGATCTCGATGGCGTCGGCGCCCGCCGCCGCCACGGCCCGGGCGATGTCGAGCCAGTCGTCGCCGAGCCCACCGGTGATGTAGGCGACCAGGGCCTTGCCGCCCGCCTCGCGGCGCCGTCTCAGGGCTTCCTCGAGCGGTCCGACGAGCTCGGGGCGGGGAGGAAGGGAGGGTCGGGCCGGGGCGGTCACGCCAGGATCTCCATCATCTGGGCCACGTCCTTGTCGCCGCGTCCGGACAGGTTGACCAGCACCGTGCGCCCGGCCAGCTCGTCGCGTGCCCGACTGACCCAGGCCAGGGCGTGGGCCGGCTCGAGGGCGGGGATGATGCCCTCGGTGCGCGACAGGAGCTGGAAGGCCTCGATGACCTCGGCGTCGGTGACCGCCTCGTAGCGGGCTCGACCGATGGCAGCGAGGTGGGCGTGCTCGGGGCCGACCCCGGGGTAGTCGAGGCCCGCCGATATCGATTCGGCCTCGAGGACCTGTCCCCACTCATCCTGCATCAGGTAGGACTTCGAGCCGTGGACGATGCCGGGGACGGCGCGGCCCACGGCGGCACCACCCGCCGGCTCGACGCCCACCAGCTCGGCGTCGGTGTCGGCAAAGCCGGCGAAGATCCCGGCCGCGTTCGAGCCCCCGCCCACGCAAGCCGTCACGACGTCGGGGATGCCGCCATCGAGGAGCTCGGCGCACTGGCGGCGGGCCTCGTCGCCGATCACGCGGTGGAACTCGCGGACCATCCACGGGTAGGGGTGGGGTCCCATGACCGAACCCAAGCAGTAGTGGGTGTCGGTGACGGTGGCGACCCAGTGCCGCATGGCCTCGTTCACGGCGTCCTTGAGGGTCCGCGAACCCGAGTCGGCCGAGATGACCTCGGCCCCCAGGAGCTTCATGCGAAACACGTTGAGGGCCTGGCGTTCGATGTCGACGGCGCCCATGTACACGACGCATTCCATGCCGAACAGGGCGGCAGCGGTGGCGGTGGCGACCCCGTGCTGGCCGGCGCCGGTCTCGGCCACCAGGCGGCTCTTGCCCATCCTCCGGGCCAACAGCGCCTGGCCCAGGACGTTG
>RFFY01000319.1 GCA_003697065.1 Actinomyces sp.
CCTCGGCCCGGGCCCGGGCCCGGGGAGCGAGGCGACGCCACTGGTCGGGGCGCCGGACGATCTCGGCCAGGGTGCCGCTCCATCCGCCGGGCTCGACGAGAGCGCCGACGTCGCCGACGATCTCGGGGGCCACACCCACGTCGGCGGCCACCACGGGCAGGCCGGCGGCCAGGTAGAGGGCCGCCTTGTACCCGCAGCGTCCCCGGGAGCGGGGCTCGTCGCGCAGGGGCATCAGGCCGATGTCGGAGGCAGCCAGGGCCGCCGCCTCCGCCTCCGGTGTCCACAGGGTGAGCTCGTGCTCCACGGCGAAGGGCGGCGGTCGATCGCTGACGAAACGGATCCGGGCGCCGGCGGCCGTCGCGTTCCTCAAGGCGGCCACGACCTCGTCGTCGAAGTCGGCGTAGTTGGGGCCCGACCCCGTCCACACGAAGGTGGGCGGACCGGTGCGCTCGCCGTCGCCGGGCCGGACGGCGGCGAGATCGATGGCCGCGGGGACGACCTCGACGGGGGTCGCGACGCGGCCGCTGATCTCGGCGGCGAGATGGTGGCCGCCGGCCACGACCAGATCGGCCAGGCGGGCGGCGTGGTCGAAGCGGGCGGCGTAGGTGGCGGCCGCCCGCGAGACCCACACGGCGTCGTCGACGTCGACGACGAGGCGCCGGGCCACCCGCCGCAGAGCGGTGAGGAGCCAGGGGGGAAGAGCCGGTCTCTGGAGGACGACGACGTCGCTGGAGACGGCGGTGGTGAGGATCCGGGCCGCCGCCCGGGCCACGTGGGCGCGCCGACGCGGGGCCCACAGGACCACGCGGGCGTCCACCCCCCGTCGCGTCAAGGGCTCGAGGAAGAGGCCGACCCGCGCCCGCCCCGATCCGGTGTCGAGGGGGCGGGTGACGACGAACAGGACGCGCCGGACCCGGGTCACCGCCTTCTCGTCGGTCGTCCGATCGCGTCCTTGAGAGGGGGCCCGGTGAGAGCGCGTTCGTAGGCGTCCAGGGTCCGACCGGCCACCCGCTCGAGGGTGAAGTGCTCCTCGAAGCGACGTCGGGCCACGACGGGGTCCCAGCCCGAGCGGCCCTCGAGGACCGACACGATGCCCGCCGCCACCGCGGCGGGATCGCCGGGCGGGACCACCACCCCGAGATCGTCACCGAGGACCTCCCGCACTCCGGGGATGTCGACCGCCACGACGGGGGTCGTGACGGCGAGGGCCTCCACCAGGACCCCGGGCAGGCCCTCGCGGCGGCTGGCGAGGAGGCACACGTCGGCGGCGGCGAGCAGCTCGGCCACGGCCTCGACGGCCCCCACGAGGCGGATCTCGACCTCCGGCGGCGTGGCGGCGGCGGCCGCCACCAGCTCGTCGGTGGCGCTGCCCTCCCGCCCGGCCACCACGAGGGTGAGGGGCCGGGCGCAGGCGGCGACAGCCGCGATGGCGACATCGACACCTTTTTCGGGTTCG
>RFFY01000320.1 GCA_003697065.1 Actinomyces sp.
CCCCCCACCACCGCCCCACCCACGACGACGGCACCCACGACGACGACGGCACCCACGACGACGGCACCCACGACGGCGGCACCCACGACGACAGCGGCACCCACGACGACGACCCCGCCGACGACCGTCCCGCCCACCACGGATCCGCCGTCGACCGCCGCCGCCGATCCGCCGGTGACCAGCACCGCGCCCACCACGACCACGGTGGCGGCCCCGTCGGTGGACGGTCCCACCGCCGAGCAGTGGGCGGCGCTGCGCCAGTGCGAGTCGTCGGGCAACTACCGCGCCGTCAGCCCCAGCGGCCGCTACCGCGGCGCCTACCAGTTCTCCATCACCACCTGGGACTGGCTCGCCGGCCTGCGCTATCCCCAACTCGTCGGTGTCGACCCCATCGACGCCGCTCCCGCCGACCAGGACGCCATGGCCTACGCCCTCTACGCCATCTACGGGCCCTCGCCCTGGCCGATCTGCGGCCGCTACCTCACCTCCTGACCGGCTCCGGCGCCGTGACCCACGACCCGTCCGACATCCGGCGCCTCCTCGACCGTCACGGGCTGTCGCCGCGCCGGGCTTTCGGCCAGAACTTCGTCGTCGACGCCAACACGGTGCGCCGCATCGCCCGCCTGGCGGGGGTGGGACCCGGCGACCGGGTCGTCGAGATCGGCGCCGGGCTCGGTTCGCTCACCCTGGCCCTGGCCGAGACCGGCGCCGAGATCGTGGCCGTCGAGGTCGACCGCGACCTCGTCCCCGTGCTGACCGAGCAGGTCGCCGAGCGGGGCGTCCGGGTGGTGCAAGGCGACGCCCTCACCCTCGACTGGGACGAGGTGCTCGGACACCGGGGCCCCTGGCACCTGGTGGCCAACCTGCCCTACAACGTCGCCACGCCCCTCGTGCTGGACCTCCTGCGACGGGTCGAGGTCATCACCGACATGCTGGTGATGGTGCAAAAGGAGGTGGGGGAGCGCCTCGTCGCCGCCCCCGGCACCCGGGCGGCGGGCATCCCCTCGGTGCTGGTCGCCTACCACGCCACCGGCGAGATCGTGGGCCGGGTACCGGCGGCCGTGTTCCACCCCCGCCCCCGGGTCGAGTCGGTGCTCGTCCGCCTCCGCCGCCGCCCCGCCCCCGCCGTCGACGTCCCCCTCGACGAGATCGAGCCCCTCGTGCGGACGGCCTTCTCCCAGCGGCGAAAGATGCTGAGGCGCTCCCTGGCCGGCCGGATCCCGGCGGAGCGGATCGAGGCGGCGGGGATCGATCCGGCCGCCCGCCCCGAGCAGCTCAGCCTCGCCGAGTGGGCGGCGCTGGCTCGCGCCGCTCGTCCCACCAGCGGGCCATCGCCGCGAACAGCTCGGTGACGGGTGTCCGCTCGGGCCGGGTCCCGTGGCGGGCCGCCACCCAGTCACGGTGGCAGGTGTCGGCCATGATCACGATGCGTTCGGGGTCGCCCCACCCCGCCCACCGGTCGAGGCGGATCTCGCGGGCGGCCGTCTCGACGTCCATCCCCTCGTCGTAGAAGGCGAAGAAGGTGTCGCGGCAGTAGCGCACGTAGGCGTCGATCCGGTCGATGCCGGCGAGGTCGGTGAGGGGACCGTGGCCCGGCACCACGACCTCGGGCGCCCAGGAACGGATCAGGTGGAAGGCGGCGAGGAGCCGGTCGACCGGGCCCTCCCACAAGATGGGGTGACCCTCGGAGAAGACGATGTCGCCGGTGAACACGGTGCGGCGCTCGGGCACGTGGACGAGGACGTCGCCTCGGGTGTGGGCCGGGCCGACCTCGACGAGGTCGATGCGGGTGGCGCCGACGTTCAGCTCGAGGCGACCGCTGAAGGTCTCGTGGGGTGGGGTGGGCGTGATGCCGGCGAAATCGAAGGCGCCGAAGCACTGGGCGAAGAACTC
Source organism: Actinomyces sp. (assembly GCA_003697065.1). Taxonomy (GTDB): domain Bacteria; phylum Actinomycetota; class Acidimicrobiia; order Acidimicrobiales; family Aldehydirespiratoraceae; genus J010. Next base: position 1,894 of record RFFY01000320.1, read on the forward strand.
CCCCGTCACGCCCATGGTCGGTGCCGCCTCGAGCAGGGCGACCATGAGCTCGGGCGACTCGTCGCCCATCTCGTCGGCGGTGGCGGCCGAGGCGATGATCCGGGCGTCGGCCACCAGCTCGTTGCCGTTGCAGTGGTCGCCGTTGCTGTGGGTGTTGACCACCGTGTCGATGGGGGCGGCGCCCAGGGCGGCGAAGCCTTCGAGCATGCGCCGGGTGAGGTCGAGGTCGTAGAGGGTGTCGACGAGCAGGGTGGCGTCGCCGTCGGTCACCAGGCCGGCGTTCGACCAGCCCCACGACCCGTCGGGTTGGAGCCACGCCCAGGTGCCCTCGGCCACCTCGACGGCGTGACCCCCGCTGCGTCGGGGATCGGTCCGCATGGGCGCACCGTAAACGATCCGATGTCGGCGGCCCAGTCCGGAGGCCACAGGGTTCTCGAGGGGGAACGCCGACGCTGGGGAGCTCGAGAGCCGGGTCAGTCACTGCAGGAGACGAGTTCGCGTGGTCACAGGGACCGCACTGCCTCGACCGCGTTGACGAGCCCATCTCGGGCCAGCGTGTCGAGCAGGCGATCTACGCTCATGTCGGTGAGCGTCCGGGCTTGTTCGGCCAGGGTGTCCAGGATCGTGGCGGGTGAGAGGTCGACCAGGTAGGTCACGAAGGTGTCGGCCGACTGAGCCTCGATGTCATAGACGCCGAGGATCTCGGCGGGGAAGTCGCGGAGGTTGTCGGTGACGATCACCTGAGCCCCGGACCTGATCGCCACTGCCAGGACGTGGCGATCGTCAGGATCCGGGAGCGGTAGCGCTTCGATGAGGGGTTCGTACCCCTCTGTCATCGCAGCGGGGAGCGCCTCGACCATGAGGTCGCGGGTACGGGTGAGCTGATCGGGCGTCAGATCCGGGCGTGCCCTCAGCACCGAGTGGACCATCTCGTCGAGGATCCGTTCGCTCCAACTGAGACGGAAGAGCCGCTTCACAGCTAGGCGGATGAGGAGGTCGCGGACGGGTGGCCTGTGCAGCACACACGCATCGATCGTCGCCACGAACGCCACGAGCCCGCCGCTTCTGCGTCAGTACAGCCCGAGTCGTTCGGCTTCGGCGGTGAGTTCGTCAGCAACGGCCCGTTGCCGTTCGGCTTCGGCGCGCATGTAGTCGAGGAGGTCGCTCAACTCGACACGACGCCTGTTGCCGACCCGCCGGTGGGGGATGTCGCCGCGGTCGAGGAGCTTGACGAGATAGGGCCGCGACACGTTCATCAGATCCGCGGCCTGTTGGGTGGTGAGTTCGGTGGGGACCGGCACGACAGCGACGGCGTTGCCTTTGGCGGTCTCGGTGAGCACCGCTTCGAAAAGACGCACGACGGATTCCGGGACGCGCAGAGACAGGCGCCGGACCAGCCGCGAACCCCGGGCCGGCGGTGCGTCGTTCCCGGTGAAGACCTCCAAGGCAATGCCTTCGGTCCCCTCGGAGCGGGAGGACGCGGCGAGAAAGGTCCTGATGGCTTCCGCCGCTTCGGCCGCTTGCTCAGCGGCCTCGGCATCCGGCGGCGAGAGTTCGTCAGTGAGTAGCGACGGGGCCATGGTCGGGACCTCCCGGGTGCGGAGCTCTGCGTCTCAGGCTAGCGAATGTTCGAAATATCCGCAACAAAAGAAGTAGACGAATCACCCCGGGTCGCTACACCCGCCTCTAGCGTGGCGGTCATGGTCACCGTCGTCGCCGCTCCCGCCAAGCTCACCGTCTCGTTGCGGGTCGTGGGTCGGCGCCCCGACGGCTACCACCTGATCGACGCCGAGATGGTCACCGTCGACCTCGCCGACACCGTGACGATCGACGAGGACGGTCCCCCCGGGGTGACCTACCGCGGCCCCCACGGGACGGGCCTGGTGGGCGACGGCGACGATCTCGTCAGTCGGGCCCTCGACCTGGCCAGCCGGCGGGCGGCGGTGACCGTCGACAAGCACATACCGGCGGGCGCCGGTCTGGGCGGGGGATCCGCCGACGCCGCGGCCGTCCTGCGCTGGGCCGGTTGGGGGAGCGGACCTGAGGCGCTGGAGCGGGCCGCCGGGCTCGGTGCCGACGTGGCGTTCTGCTGCGTCGGGGGCCGGGCCCGGGTGACGGGGATCGGCGAGTGTGTCGAACCCCTGGCACCCGAGAACCGGGTCTTCACCCTGCTCGTGCCCCCCGTGCACTGTTCGACGCCGGCCGTCTACGCGGCCTGGGACGAGATGGACGGACCGAGGGGTGAGGCGGGCAACGACCTCGAACCGGCCGCCCTGCGGGTGGCGCCCGAACTGGCCGAACACCGGGACCGTCTGGCCGCGATCACCGGCCGACGCCCGCGCCTGGCCGGGAGCGGTTCGACCTGGTTCGTGGAGGGCGACCACCGCGGTCCGGACCTGGTGGTGGTGCGCACCGTGGGCCCGGACGCGGGAACGCCCCGCCGACTCTGATCGGCGGGGCGACGATGTCGGGCCGCCCGGACGAGCGGCGGCGCTGACGCGGTGACTACTTGCGGCGCTGGTGGCGCGTGCGGCGGAGCATCTTCTTGTGCTTCTTCTTCCGCATGCGCTTACGGCGCTTCTTGATCAACGAACCCACGAGTCCGGCACCTTAGCGCCTCTGTCCGGAGGTGCCACCGCCCGCGCCCGGCGGGGACCGGTGCCGGCGCCACCGGTCACGCCGCGCCCGGGTGTAAGCGGGCGCCGAGGTCGTCGTTGAAACGGGTGACGGCACCGTGACGGTGTGCCGGGCCGAGCGGGCCGGACCCGGTCGCTTCTCGATGCCGCGTGTGAACCGATCCGTGTGGAGGAGACATGAGACGACGTCTGGCCGCCCTGGTGGCGACCGCCGCCCTGGCCCTGCCCGCTGTGGCCGCGGCGGCGGGAGTGGACCTGCCCCCGCTTCCGACCGGCGAGCGCCCGGCCCCGACCGCCGCGGGGCATGCCGCCGCCCCCGATGCCGTCACCGGCCACGGCCACCCGGTGCGCCCCGGCCACCTCGGCCCCCGCGGGCCGCGACCCCTGCCGGCCGAGGTCGGTGACGCCTTCGCCGATCTCGGCGGCACCCCGGTCGGTCCCGGTGACGAGAGGGGCGACGACGAGGATGACCGCGACGAGCGCGACCATCTCGCCCCCGTCGGTCTGCACTGCCGCCCGACCGACAGCGCCGGCGACGAACCCGCCGTGGGCTGCGAGTGGCGCAGCGGTGACGACGTGGCCGTCGCCACCTGGCAGCTGTGGCGGGCCCGGGTGCGCCCGAGCGTCGACCCCCGAGAGCTGATCGCCGAGGTCGGCGCCGACGTGACCTCCCACGTCGACGACACCGTCGAGTGGGGCGCCGCCTACGCCTACGCCGTGTTGGGTCTGGATGGCGACGGCGAGCCGGTCGCCCGCTCCCGGCCCGTGCTGGTGGCCCTGGGCCCCGACCACGACGCCGCCATCCGTCTGGCGTGCAAGGTCGTCCACGGCGGCAACGACCATCCGATCCCGGCCCGCCCCGACGATCCGGCCCGTCCCGACGACTCGGCTGGCCCCGACGATCCGGCTGGCCCCGACGATCCGGCTCGGCCCGACGACCCGGCTCGGCCCGAGATCCGGCCCCTGCCGTGGGACGAGGTCGAGGTCGCCTGCCACTGGAAGATCGCCGACGACGTGACCGGGGTGGCCGGCTTCCTCGTCGAGCGCGGCGTCGACGTCGCCGAACCCGACACCGTGATCGCCGAGCCCGGCCCCGACGCCCGCCGCCACCTCGACGAGACGGTGGAGAGCGGTCACCGCTACGTGTACCGGGTGGTCGCCGTCGACGCCGACGGGGCCCGCCTCGCGGTGTCGCCCCTCGCCCGGGTGGTCGTCGGTCCCCGGCCCGGCCCCCGGCCCCTGC
>RFFY01000321.1 GCA_003697065.1 Actinomyces sp.
ACGCCGGGCGAGCATCCCTTCTTCTGCCGTATCCATCCCTCGATGCGCGGCACCATCGTGGTCACGGGCTGACGCCGACACCCCCGGTCGTCGACACCGTCGCCGGGCCGGGGCGCCGTTGCGGACCGCCGGGAGTGCCCCGATGAACCGGGGACGCCGACGGCGACCAAGTAGGGGGTGACCAGATGGCCAGCAACCCTGGAGGACTGCCGTGCACCCCGCCCCGAACCCACCCGCGTCGACACGCCCCGACCGAACCTCGGGCCCTGTCCCTCACCTCGTCGTTCACACTGTTCCTCACCACACCGACGGGGGACCCCGGCCGCGCCGCCGCCTCGTCGGCCGCACCCTGGGGACCCTCGGCGTGCTCTGCGCCCTCGTCCTGGTGGCCGCCGCCTGCGGGGACGACGACTCCAGCGCCGACACGTCCGCCGACGCCCCCACCACCACCGAGGCCGCGGCCGGTCCGACCACGGGGCCGGCCTCGATCGTCGCCGAGGACCAGATGTCCGACGGAACCAGCATCGTCGTCGCCTCCGTCGATCTGCCCACCGAGGGCTACATCGTCGTGCACGCCGACGCCGACGGCTCGCCCGGACCCCTGCTCGGCTGGAGCGACCTCCTGCCGGCCGGCACCAGCACCGATGTGACGGTCACCCTGAACGCTCCCCTCGACGGTGACGCCACCGTGTGGCCCATGGCCCACGTCGACGCCGACGGCGACCACGTGTACGAGTTCATGCCCCCCGACGAGACCACCGACGTGCCCGCCACGACCGCCGACGGCAAGATCGCGGTCGTGCCCATCGAGGTCACGGTCGGCTGACGACCCGGCGCTCCGCCCATGCCCGCCGCCACCCCACCGTCGACGCCGCCGTCGCCCGATCAGGGCGCGGCGGTGTCGGCGCGGCGCCTGTACCGCGAGCACGGTCCCGCCCTCACGGCCTGGGCGCGCCGTCGCTTTCCCGGCGACGAGGCGGCGGTGGACGAGGTCGTGTTCGACACCATCCTCGCCGCCTGGCGGCACCACGATTCCTACGATCCGGCCCGCGGCCCGGAGCGGGCCTGGGTGTTCGGGATCGCCCGCAACACGGCCGCCAGCCGCCACCGCCGCCAGCGGCGCCACCTGAAGGCGGTGCCCGCGCCCGATCCGGCCGGCGCCATCGCCGAACCCGACGACCACGCCGACCGCATCGCCGAGAGTTCCCTGGTGGCCGACGCCCTCCGGGACCTGTCTCCGCCCCACCGGGCCGTGGTGGTGGCGGCCTACTGGGAGGGGCTCTCCACCCGCGAGATGGCGGCCCGCTTCGCCATACCGGAGGGAACGGTCAAGTCCCGTCTGCATCATGCCCTGCGCGCTCTACGGTCGGGGCTGGTGGAACGCGAGGTGCTCAGGTGAACGACCCCCACGACCCCTTGGCCGGCGACCCCCGCACCGGCGATCCCTCGGGCCGGGGCCCCGTGGCCCGCGATCCCTTCTCCGGCTGGGCGGCGGCCTACGTGCTCGGCGCCCTCGAGACCGACGAACGGGCGGCCTTCGCCGAGCATCTCGCCGTGTGCGCCCTCTGTCGTGACGAGGTGGCCGAGTTCGCTCCCCTTCCCGGCCTGCTGGCACGTGTGGACCCGGCCGAACTCGAGGCAGCACCGGTCCCCGACGTCGAGCTCCGGATCGCCGCCGCGGCCGAAGCCGAGATGGTCGCCCTCAGGCGCCAGGGCCGTCGCTGGCGTCTCGCCGCCGGCGCCCTGGCCGCCGCTGTGCTCGTGCTGGCCTTCCTGGTCGTGCGCGGACCTGCCGACACCGAGTTGCCCACCACCGCCGACGCGGCCACCACCGACGCTGGCGAAGCCACCACCACCGACACGGCCACCACCGACGCTGGCGAGGCCACCACCGCCGACACCGCCACCGCCGACGCCGCCACGGGCGGGGACCTTCTGCAGGTGGTCACCGCCGACGCCGACACGGCCACGGTGCGCGCCGAGGCGCGTCCCTGGGGCACGGCCGTCTCGGTGACCGCCGACGGCCTGGCTCCCGCCGACGCCTACGTGCTGTGGGTGATCGACGAGGAGGGGGCCTGGGACCGGGCGGGCAGCTGGTCCCCCACGCCCGACGGCGCGGTCCGAGTCACCGGCGCCAGCGCCGTGCCCGCCGACCGGGTGGCCCGGGTCACGGTGACCGACGCCGCCCGCACCCACACCTTCCTCGAGGCCCGCCCCACGACGTGACCCGCGCCGCGTCACACGCCAGCTCCTCGACGACGTCGGCTGGGCGCGTCTGCCGTTCGACAGGGCGCGCCCGGACGACGGTCGAAACGACCGGCGCTCGTTTCGACCGGCCCGATCACCGCCCCCGCGTGGTTCGTCATGGTGGTCGTCCCGCCATCCCATCCGGCGGGACC
>RFFY01000322.1 GCA_003697065.1 Actinomyces sp.
CCATCGCCGCCGCCGCCGAGCGCAGCCGCCGCATCCACGAGGTCGAGTGCCTCAACCTGAACCCCGCCACCAACGTGATGAACCCGGCGGCCGAGGCCCTGCTCGCCGCCGGGCTCGGCCCCCGGGCCTCGCTGGGTCACCCCGGTGAGAAGTACGAGACGGGACTGGAGGCCATCGAGGAGATCGAGGTGGTCACCGCCGAGCTCGCCTGTCGGGTCTTCGGCGCCCGCCATGCCGAGGTGCGGGTCGGGTCGGGTGCCCTGGCCAACCTCTACGCCTTCATGGCCACGTGCCGCCCCGGCGACGCCGTCATCGTCCCGCCCGACACCATCGCCGGTCACGTCACCCACAACCGGGCCGGTGCTGCCGGGCTGTACGGGCTGGAGATCCACGAAGCCCCCGTCGATCGGGCCCGTTACAGCGTCGATCTCGATGCCCTGGCCGACCTGGCCCACCGGGTCCGGCCCCGCTTGATCACCATCGGTGGCAGCCTCAACCTCTTCCCCCATCCGGTGGCGGCCCTCCGGGAGATCGCCGACGCTGTGGGTGCCCGGATCCTCTTCGACGCCGCCCACGTGTGCGGCATGCTCGCCGGCGGGGTGTGGCCGAACCCCCTGGCCGAGGGCGCCGATCTGGTGACCTGCTCGACCTACAAGAGCCTGGCCGGCCCGCCCGGCGGACTGGTCCTCACCGACGACGACGAGCTGGCGGCCCGCCTCGACGCCATCGCCTTCCCGGGCCTGACCGCCAACTTCGACGTCTCGGTCACCGCCGCTTTGGGGGTGACCCTCGCCGGCTGGCTCGTCGACGGGGCGGCGTACGCGGCGACGATGGTCGAGACAGCTGCCGCCTTGGTCACCGCCCTCGACGAGGCCGGCATCGAGGTGTACCGCCCCGACCCCGACGACGAACGGGCGACCACCAGCCACCAGTTCGCCGTGCGGGCAGCGGCGTGGGGTGGCGGCCAGGCGGCAGCGAGGCGCCTGCGCCGGGCGAACCTGCTGGCGTGCGGGATCGGACTGCCCGTCGGCGGCGACGACGAGCGGCTCGAGCCCGGTGACCTGCCCGGCCTGCGTCTCGGAACCCCCGAGGCCGTGCGCTGGGGGATGGGGCCCGGGGACATGGCGACCCTGGCGGGCTTCGTCGCCGCCGCCCTCGACGGCGACCCCGGGGCGGTGGGTCCCGAGGTCACGGCCTGGCGGGCGCCCTTCGACACGGTGCACTTCCTGGGGGCCTGACCGGGGCCGGGCCGCGGGCGGGCGAGGCGGCGTGCCCCCCCGGCGCCGCACCCGGGCGTGTCAGGTCTCCTCGGCGAAGCGGACGAGCTGGCCCCCGTCGAGCACCAGGCAGTCGCCGGTCATCCACGCCGAGGCGTCGGAGGCGAGAAAGAGGGCCGCCGCCGCCACGTCGGCGGGTTCGCCGAGGCGGCGCAGGGGGTAGGAGCGGGCGGTCTGTTCGCCCCGTTCGCCCTCCCACAGGAGACGGGCGAAGTCGGTCTTGACCACGGCCGGGGCGATGGCGTTCACCCGGACCCCGGGGCCCAGCTCGGCCGCCAGCTGGCGCGTCAGGTGCACGAGGGCGTCCTTGAGCACGCCGTAGATGCCGAGCAGGGACGAGGTCTTGAAGGCGGCGACGGACGCGATGTTGATCACGCAGCCACCGTGCTCGTGCATCCAGGCCCGCCAGGCCGACTGGGTCCACAGCAGGGGTCCCCGCAGGTTGACCTCGTAGGTCTTGTCGAAGGCGGAGGGCGGACACTCGATGACCGGTCCGGCGTGGGGATTGGTGGCGGCGTTGTTGACGAGGATGTCGAGGGAGCCGAAACGCTCGAGGGTGTCGGCGACCACCCCGGCGCCACCCTCCACGTCGCCGGCGTGGGCGGTGCGCCAGTCGACCTCGCCGCCCTCGAGGGCCCGGAGTTCGGCGGCGGCCGCCTCACAGCGCTCGGCCTTGCGCGACACGATCATGACGTTGGCGCCCGCCTCCACGTAGGCCCGGGCGATGCCGAGTCCGATACCGGCGGAGCCGCCGGTGACGAGCGCCGTGCGGCCGTCGAGTCGCAGATCCATGGTGTCCCCCCGCTGGTCGGTCGATGACGGCGTGACCGTAACGGACGGGCGGACGCGCCACGACCCCGCCCGATGGAGGCGGGGCCGTGGAGTGGCGGAGGGTGTGGGATTCGAACCCACGGTGACCCGGAGGCCACAACGGCTTTCGAGGCCGCCCCATTCGTCCGCTCTGGCAACCCTCCGGCGGCGAGGCTAGCGGGCGGCCACAGGGGCTGCACCGCCCGACCGAGGGGTGGCCGCGGCGCCGTGTCGTCGTGACAGGTGGAGCCCTCCGGTGCTAGGGCAACGACGATCGCCGGGAGGTGTCGGGGGATGCGCAGGATCGAGTACGCGGGCAGCGTTCACGGCGAGGAGGAGATCGCCGCCGTGGTCGAGGTGCTGCGGGGTGGGCCGACGGCTCTGCGGATCGGCACCAACGTCCGCACCCTCGAAGCCCTGGTCGCCGAACGCTTCGGCAAGGGGCGCGGGGTCATGGTCAACTCGGGATCGTCGGCCCTGTATCTGGCCGTCGAGCTGCTCGACGCCCGTCCCGGCGACGAGGTCATCACCTCACCGCTGACCTTCTCGACCGACATCGCCCCTCTCGTGCGGCGCGGCCTCGTCCCCGTCTACGTCGACATCACCCCCGACACCTACCAGATCGACGTGGAGCGCATCGCCGACGCCGTGTCGGAGCGCACGGTGGCGATCCTGGCCCCGAACCTCATCGGCAACTGCCCCGACTGGGACGTCATCCGGGCCGTCGCCGACGCCCACCGACTGACCGTCATCGAGGACTCCTGCGACTGTCTCGGGGCGACCCTGCGGGGGACGCCCACGGGCACCCGTAGCGACATGACGGTCACCAGCTTCGCCCTCTCCCACATCATCACCGCCGCCGGCACCGGGGGGATGATCTGCCTCGACGACCCCGATCTGGTCGACCGGGCCCTGCTTCTGCGCCGGTGGGGGCGGCGCTCCGAGATCGCCCTGTTCGGGTCCCGACGAGGGCAGAGGCGCTTCTTTTCGTCCCTGCCGGACGGCACCGAGTACGACGACCTGTTCATCTTCGACGAGCTCGGCTGGAACTTCGAACCCTCGGAGATTTCGGCCGCCTTCGGGGTGGTGCAGATGGGCAGGCTGGACGAGAACCTGGCGCGCCGACGCCGCAACGTCGCCTTGCTCGACGACGCCTTCGCCCGCCACGACGACCTCTTCGTAAGGCCACGCACCACACCCGGTGTCGAGACGGGTTGGCACATGTACCCGATCCAGATCCGCCCCTCGTCGGGGATACGGCGCAGCGATCTGCAGGCTCACCTCGAGGGCCACGGCATCGACACCCGGATGGTGTGGACGGGCAACATCTGCCGCCAGCCCGCCTTCGCCGAGAGCCCCCACCGGATCTGCGGCGACGGCCTTCCCCACGCCGACGCCGTCATGGACCGGGGTCTGATCCTGCCCTGCAACCACGGCATCGACGACGAGGGCATCGCCTGGATCGTCCA
>RFFY01000323.1 GCA_003697065.1 Actinomyces sp.
CCTTCTCGAGCGCACCGTGGGCATCGCCGCCCAGCGCGTCCTGCCCCCCTACACCCGCCAGCGCTTCTCGACCTGGTTCCGCCGCCGGCGACCCGCCCTGGGACGGGAGCGCCAGGGTGGCGCCACCGTGTTCCCCACCTGCCTCGTCGAGTACCAGGACGCCGGCGTCGGCCACGACCTGGTGAAGGTCTACGAGCGCAACGGGATCGAGTGCTCCCTGCCCGACGGTCTCGTGTGCTGCGGCGCTCCCCACCTGCACCGCGGCGACGTCGATCAGTTCCGGCGCAACGCCGAGCGCAACCTCGGGATCCTGGCCGGGGCGCTGCGCGAGGCCGAGGCCCGCGGCGACGAGGCCGTGGTGGTCGTGCCCGAACCCACCTGCAGCTATGTGCTCAAGTTCGACTACCCCGACTACGTGGGCGGGCCCGACGCCGAGTACGTGGCCGAACGCACCCGTGACGCCGCCGAACACCTCGTCGAGTTCCGCAAGCGTGACGACACCAGCTTCGACGAGGACTTCACCGGCGAGGTCCCCGAGGCCATCACCTACCACGCCCCGTGCCACCTGAGGGCCCAGAACATCGGCCTCAAGAGCCGCGACCTGCTCAAGCTGACCGGGGCCCGCGTGAGCGTGGTCGCCGAATGCTCCGGCATCGACGGCACCTGGGGACTGCGGGCCGAGAATCTCGAGTCCGCCCGCAAGGTGGCGGCCAAGATGGCCGCCGCCATCGACAAGGCGGGCAACGACACCGTCGCCGGCGACTGCTCCCTCGCCAACGGGGCGATCGTGCTGGAGACCGGTCGGGTTCCCCGCCACCCCCTCCAGATCCTCGCCCGCGCCTACGGCATCCCCGAAGAGCCCGGCGTGCCGCGTCTCCAGCCCCCCGCCGACACCGACGCCGACGACTGACCACGACCCCCACCGCCTCGGACACCGCCATGACCAAGCTCACCCTCGACGACATCGCCGACGCCCGGGCCTACGAACGCGAACGCGACGACTTCCGCCGTCACGTCATCGAGCTGAAGAAGCGGCGCCGCGTCGCCGTCGGGCCCCTCGTGTCGTTCGTCTTCGAGAACCGCGACACCATCCGCTTCCAGATCCAGGAGATGGCCCGGGTCGAGCGCCTCTTCAGCGACGAGGCGATCCAGACCGAGCTCGACATCTACAACCCCTTGATCCCCGAGCCCGGCGAACTGGTGGCGACCATGTTCATCGAGTTCACCTCCGACGCCGAACAGCGCGAGTGGAAGCCCCGCCTCATCGGGATCCTCGACGAGGTCTGGCTCGAACTCGGCGAGCGTCGCGTGCGTGCCGTCCTCGACGAGGACCACGCCGAGATGCTCACCCGCGAGGTGCCGCCCTCGGTCAACTTCCTGCGCTGGCGCCTCGACGACGACGACATCGCCGTCCTCGAGGCCGGCCCCGTGGCCCTCGCCATCACCCACCCCAACTACACCCACCGCGCCGAACTCGCCCCCGAGACGGTGGCCGAGCTCCTCAGCGACGCCCGCCACGGGGGCTGACGGACCTCCCCTCGTGCGGGCTTGGCCGGGCGGCCGGGGCAGGGACATACTCGCCGCAACGAGCGGATCGTCCGCTCGCCGGCGACGCGATCTCGAGGAGCGCCTCATGCAGCCGAGCTGGCGGCGCCGGGCCGCATGTGCCGGGCTCGCCGCCGACCTGTTCTTCCCCGACGACGACGACCCGGCCACGGCGGCCAAGGCGGTGTGCGGACGATGTGAGGTGCGGGTCCAGTGCCTCGACCACGCCCTGTCGCGGCGGGAACGGGCCGGGGTGTGGGGCGGGACGACCGAGCGCGAACGACGTCGTATCCTGCGGCGTCGACGTCGCCGCCGGTCGGCGTGATGCGCCCCCGGTCCCCACATCTGCTGGAGTCCCGATGACCACACTCGACGAGCTGGGCGGCTGGCCCACCGTGCTCGACCGCCTCACCCGCGGTCTCGACCTCGATGCCGAACAGGCGGGAGCCGCCCTCACCGCCATGCTCGCCGACGACGCCACCCCCGCCCAGATGGCGGGCTTCATCGTCGCCATGCGGGTGAAGGGCGAGTCGGTCGCCGAGATGAGCGGCATGGTCGAGGCCATGCGCGACGCCGCCGTCCCCCTGACGGTGCCCGCCGACGCCATCGACATCGTGGGTGTCGGGGGCTCACCCAGCCGTCGCGAGTCCGCCCTCAACGTGTCGACCATGGCGTCGGTCGTGGCGGCCGCCGCCGGCGCCGTCGTGTGCAAGCACGGCAACCGGCGGGCGTCGTCGACCTCGGGGAGCTTCGATCTGCTCGAGGCGCTGGGCGTGGGCATCGACCTGGGACCCGACGAGGTCGAACGGTGCGTGGCCGAGGTCGGTCTGGCTTTCGTGTTCGCCCGTACCTTCCACCCCGCCATGCGTCACGTGGCGCCCGTGCGGGCCGAGCTCGGGATCCCCACGGTCTTCAACGTCCTCGGACCCCTGTCGCACCCCGGCCGGCTGACCCGACAGGTGATCGGTGTGGCCGACTGGGGGATCGCCGACCGCATGATCCGCGTCCTGGCCGCCACCGGCTCGCGCCGGGCGTGGCTGGTGCACGGGGCGGGAGGCCTCGACGAGCTCACCACCACCGGGACCTCCCGTGTGCTCGAGCTCGACGAGGGCGAGATCACCGAGCGCTTCGTCGACGCCACCGATGTCGGTCTCGCCCGTGCCACCCCGGAGCAGCTGGCGGGCGGTGACGCCGCCGCCAACGCCGAGATCGCCCGTCGGGTGTTCGCCGGCGAGAGCGGGCCCCACCGCGACATCGTGGTGCTGAACGCCGCCGCCGGCTTGGTCGTGGCCGGTGTGGCCGCCGACCTCGCCGACGGCGTGGAACGCGCCGCCGAGGCACTCGACAGCGGGGCAGCGGCGGCCAAGCTCGCCGCCCTGGTGGCCGCCACCACCTGATCCGACGTCCTGATGCGACGTCGGGCGTCAGGCCACCCGACGCCAGCCGCGGCGTCCCCGGTCGGCACGGGTGTCGAGGGCGAGCCCGGTGCGTCGGCTCGCCCGCCGCGAGGGGGTGGCACGGGCGGGGGTGAAGGAGGGCAGAGCCACGGCGGGATCGGCGTAGACACCCTCGACGTCGACGAGTCGGACCTCGTGGGCGTGCTCGTCGAGCCAGGCGGCCACACAGGCGAGCTCGTCGGCCTCGCGGGGACCGGGCACCCAGTGGCCGGCGGCGACGAGGCGGGGCGGGTCGGGGGAACGGGCCGGCGGAGGCAGGGGATCGAGATCCAAGGTGGCGGTCGACCCGCAGGCACCGGCGCCCACGAACAGGCCCCGGTCGAGTTCGACCCAGGTCCCGTCCACGACGAAGCGCACCCGACCCGCCGCCCGCAGACGCTCGAAACGCCGTTGGCGTCGCAGGGTGGCCGACAACACCGCCGCCCGGTCCCGGGTCTCGGCCGCCTCCTCGTAGCGCTCGGCGGCGGCCAGGGAGGCGAGGCGGGCCTCGAGCGGAGCGAGGAGGAGGTCGGGGCGGGTGGTGAGGGCGGTGACGAGGTGTGTGACGATTCGCCGGTACTCGTCGGGTGGCGTGAAGCCCGAACACGGGCAGGCCGCCACACCGATCTGGGCGGGGGTGCAGACACCGGCTCGGGGGGTGGCGGTGGAGCGCAGGGTGCAGCGTCGGATGGGCGAGACGCTGTGGATCGCCTCGACCAGACGGCGGGCCCGGGCCGTCGAGGCCACGGGGCCGAGATACAGGGAGCCGTCGTCGCGGGGCGAACGGACGATGCTGAGGCGGGGATGGCGCTCGCCGAGGGTGAGCTTGACGTAGCGGTAGCGGGAGGCGGTGGTGCCCTGGCGGTTGAAGCGGGGGAGGTGGCGGTGGATGAGGCGGATCTCGCGCACGGCGGCCTCGAGGGAGTTGTGGCACACGCGATGGTCGATGCGCGCCGTCTCGCGCAGGAGCTGGGACACCTTGCGGCGCTCGTCGCCGGAGAAGTAGGAGCGGACCCGGCTGCGCAGGTCGGAGGCCTTGCCGACGTAGAGGATCTCGCCCCGGGCATCGAGCATGGCGTACACACCGGGTGCGTGGGGGAGATCCTCGGTCAGGCGCAGCTTGGCGGCCTGGGGGTGACCGGCGATGGTGGGCAGGCTGACCAGGTCGGACAGGCCACTGACCCCCAGTGCCGAGGCCCGTTCGATGAGGGCGTGGAGCAGGTCGCCGGTGGCGAGGGCGTCGTCGAGGGCGCGGTGGCTGGGCCGGTGGTCGAGGCGGAGACGCTCGGCGAGGGTGGCCAGCTTGCAGTTGGGGACCTCGGCGGCGAGGAGGCGCCGGGCCAGAGCCAGGGTGTCGAGTCGGCGGTTGGTCAGGCGGGGGTGACCGTGGCGTTCGAGGGCGGCGTCGAGGAAGGAGACGTCGAAGCGGACGTTGTGGCCGACGACGACGGCGTCGCCGCAGAACTCGAGGAAGGAGGGGAGCACGGCCCCGATGCGGGGCGCCCGCCGCACCATGGCCTCGGTGATACCGGTGAGAACGGTGATCTCGGGAGGGATGGCGCACCCCGGGTCGACGAGGGTCTGGTAGGTGCCGAGACACTCGCCGCCGCGCAGCTTGACGGCGCCGATCTCGGTGATGGCGCAGTCGGCGGCGGAACCGCCGGTGGTCTCGAGGTCGACGACGCAGAAGGTGACCTCGTGCAGGGGCGTGCCGAGATCGTCGAGGCTGCGCTGGTGCATCCCTTCCACCTTCTCCGAACAGACGTTCGCCGTCAAGCATCCCCACCGGTGCCGGAGGTGGCGGAGGAGGCGGGTCAGGAGAGTCGGGCGCGCAGGTGGTGGGCGAGGCGGGCGGCGAGGGCGACGATGGTGAAGGTGGGCGTGGCCACCCCGCCGGTGGCGAACACCGACGAACCGGCCAGCCAGAGGTTGTCGAGCTCGTGGGCCCGGCAGTCGGGGTCGACGACGCCGGTGCGGGGGTCGTCGCTCATGCGGGTGGTGCACATGTGGTGGAACCCGACGCCGAGGGGGAAGGTCTCGGGGTCGACCTCGTCGAGAGCGACCCGGTAGAGGCTCACGAGCTCGCCGTTGAAGTGCTCGACGGCGTCGGCGTGGACCCCGCCGGGCACGATCTGGAGGCGGCCGAGACCGGCGGCGCCGAGCTCCTCGGCCAGTACGCCCAGTCCGTGCAGGATGGCGGCCCGGTCGGCGGCGCCGTGGCGCCAGCGCAGGCGGGTGCGGGGCATGCCGAGGGCGTCGGTGGTGGCGGCGAGCTCCACCCGGCTCTCGGGATCGAGGCGCTGCTCGGCGAGCACCTGGAGGTACACACTGGAGGCCGGCGCCCGGCCCCTCTCGGCCTCCAGGAGGCTCGCCACGTCGAGAGCCGTGACGCCCTCGTGCTGTTCGGGCACGCCCGCCGGCAGCACCCCGGGGACGAGCTGTACCTCCATGCCCTGGGTGCGGTGGCGACGGACGTGTTCGGAGGACAGGGCGAAGGCGGCCTTGATCCCCACCGCCGCGCCCCGGTGGCGACCCTCGTCGATGATGACGTCACGCCCCGTGTAGCCGACGAGATCGGCGGGATCGACGTCGAGGACGCCGAACCCGGCCCACACCTGGAGATGTTCGGTGAAGTGGCGCCCGACCAGACCGTTGGCGTTGGCGACCCCCCGGGGGTCGGCGTCGGTGGACGCCAGCAGGAGGCGGGCGTTCTCGATCCCCCCCGCCGCCACGACCACGGCCCGGGCCGTGACCCGGGCCCGGTTGCCGGTCAGGGTCCGGACGTCGACGCCGGTCACCCGGCGCCCCTCGACCGCCAGGTTGACGGCGTTGGCCCACAAGAGCACCTCGATCTCGGCCGAGGCATCGAGATCGGCGCGGTAGGTCTCGCCGAAGGGCATGGGGAAGGCGATCTGGAAGGCGACGGGGACGACGTCGGCGGTGTCGAGCAGGGGCGGGGGCAGACCCGCCCGTTCGAGGAGGGGCCCGGGGGTGTCGTCGCCGGTGAGGATCCGGCACCAGGTGGCCGCCCGGTCCCACCAGGGGACCAGATCGGCGCGCTCGAGGGGCCAGCCCGACACGGCCAGCCCGGCCCGGGTCTCGAAGTCGATCGGCTCCAGACGCCGGCAGTAGCCGGCCCAGTGGTTGGTCGTTCCCCCGAGCCGACGCAGGCGTACCTCGTCGAGATCGACGTGGCCGTCGAGGACCCGCAGGGGTTCGCCGACGAGGTCCCCGGCGGCGAGGCGCTGGGTGGCGGCGTCGGGGCGTTCGCCCCCGGATTCGAGCACCACGACCCGCAGGCCGGAGCCCTCGAGTTCGAGGGCGCAGGTGATACCGGCGGCCCCGCCCCCGATGATGCACACGTCGGCCTCGAGGACGGAATCGGGTGGGAGGCGACGGGCGTCGGTCAGCACGAGGTGGCGGTGGGGGACAGACCGGCGTCGCACGCCAGGGCGACCAGGGCCGCCGCCCGGGCCTCGGAGACGGCGAGGCGCCAGCCGTCGACGTCCACGGTGCGACCGGCG
>RFFY01000324.1 GCA_003697065.1 Actinomyces sp.
GGATTCCCCCCCCCCTCCCCGGGGGGGGGGGTGAAAGGTTAGCGGGGGACCCCCCCTTTTTCCCCCACCCCCCTCTGCGTTCTGGCTCCTCTATCGCCCGTCGCGCCGCGCCCACGGGCGCCAGAACGCAAGGGGGGTAGCCTGGCCCGCGTGCTGGCCTGGATGGACCTCGAGATGACGGGGCTCGACCCCGACGTCCACGTCATCGTCGAGATCGCCACCCTCATCACCGACGACGAACTCGAGATCGTCGCCGAGGGCCCCGACCTGGTGATCCACCAGCCCCCCGACGCCCTGGCGGCCATGGACGACTTCGTGCGCGACATGCACACGCGCAGCGGACTGCTGAACGAGATCGCCGCCTCCACCGTCGACCTCGCCGAGGCCGGCCGCCGGACCCTCGAGTTCCTCCGTCGCCACATCCCCGAGCCCCGCAGCGTTCCCCTGTGCGGGAACTCGATCGGTACCGACCGGCGCTTCCTCGCCCGTCACCTGCCCGAGATCGAGGACTTCCTCCACTACCGCTCCGTCGACGTCTCCACCGTCAAGGAACTCGCCCGCCGCTGGTACCCCGAGGCGGTGGCCTCCGCACCCCGCAAGGCCGGCGGCCACCGGGCACTCGACGACATCCGCGAGAGCATCGAGGAGCTGCGCCACTACCGGGCGACCATCTTCCGACCCCGGTCCCCCGCCGCCGGCGCCTCCGCCGATCTGCATCCCGGCGACGACCACCCGTAGGGTGGCCGGTCGATGACGACGACCGATCCCCCGGCGACACCCGTCCACCGCAAGCAGGAACAGGAGCCGGCGGGCGAGACCGTCACCGAGGTGGCGCCCGGGATCCTGCGCCTCCAGCTCCCCATCGACATGCCGGGCCTGGGCCACGTCAACTGCTACGTCCTCGAGGACGCCGACGGCGTGGCCCTGGTCGATCCCGGCCTGCCGGGTGAGGCCTCCTGGCGTGCCCTGACCGCCCGCCTGGCCTCGGCGGGAATCCCCCTGGCCCGGGTGCACACGGCGGTGGTCACCCACTCCCATCCGGACCACTTCGGGGGGTCGGACCAGCTCCGCGAGGAGACCGGAGCCGAGATCCTCACCCACGAGGCCTTCCGCGAGCAGTTCCCCGCCCGCGACGACGACCTCGACGACGACCTCCTGGCGGCCAGCGAGGACGAGCTGATCGAGCTCTGGAAACTGCGCTTCGCCGAGATGGGCCCCACACCCTGGGGGACCCGCCGCGAGCCCCCGCCCGACGAGATCATCCGGCGCTGGATCGTGAGCGGAGCCCGCGGCCACCACCGCTTCCGCGCCCCCGAACCGACGGTCCGGGTGACCGACGGCCAGCCGGTGCGCCTGGCGGGTCGGGACTGGTTCGCCGTCCACACCCCCGGCCACACCACCGACCACCTCTGCCTCTGGGACCCCACCGAGGGGGCGCTGCTGGCGGGCGACCACGTCCTGCCGACGATCACCCCCCACATCGCCGGGGCGACCGAACTCGACGATCCCCTGGCGGCCTTCTTCGCCTCCCTGGAACGCGTCGGTTCGCTCGAGGGGGTGCGGACGGTGCTACCCGCCCACGGTCACCCCTTCGCCGACCTGGCGGCCCGGACCGCCGCCATCCGCGTCCACCACGAGGAGCGCCTCGAGCTCCTGCGCCGAGCGGCCGTCGACCTCGTCGACGCCCCCGTCGAGGCGTGGATGAAGGTCCTGTTCAGCCCACGGGCGTGGGGGCACATGGCCGAGTCGGAGACCTTCGCCCACCTCGAGCATCTCCGGGTGTGCGGCGAGGCCCGCCGGCGCCGCGACAACGACGGCCTGCTGCGCTTCACGATCACCAGGGCCGCCTGAGGCCGCCCCCGGCGCCGGCGCTCGCCGCCGCCGCCGCCGGCCCACCACGACGCCGCTCCGGCTTGGCTCTGGCGCCATGACCGATGTCACAGTAGGGTCCGGTCGTTCGCGAGCCGACCATCACGGCCCCTGACGATCACGATCTTGATCACCTCGGGACGGCTTCCCGGACCCTCCGAGCCATCGCCATGAGCCAGGATCCTCCCCCCGCCAGCGGGGCGACCGACACCGACACCACCGGCGCGGGCGACGACGCCCCTCTCGAGCCGCCCCGCAACGCCCTCGAACGGGCCCTCGTGCGCCTCGTCCGCGGCATCGAACACGTCAGCGACGCCGCCGGGGCCGTGTCGGCCCTCCTCGTGCTCGTCGTGTTCGTGGTGGGCATCGTCAACGTCGCCCTGCGCTATCTCGGCCGCTGGACCGAACAGAGCCTCACCAACAACACCTGGATCGAGAGCCAGTGGTACCTCTTCGGCGCCATCTTCCTGCTCGGCTTCCCCTGGGTGCTCAAGGAGCAGATCAACCCCCGGGTCGACTTCTGGTACGCCGGCTACAGCGCCCGCCGCAAGGCCTGGATCGACTTCGTCGGCCACCTGATCTTCCTCGTGCCCTTCTGCTTCGTGGCCCTGCGCATCCTGTGGGACCCCATCCTCACCTCCTTCGGCCGCCGCCCCGACGGCTCCTTCCCCACCTGGAAGGTGTGGGAGATCTGGGAGCAGTCCCCCGACGCCGGCGGCCTGCCTCGGGCCCCCATCAAGGGCGCCATCTACGTCGGCTTCGTCCTGCTCGGCCTCCAGGCCGTCGCCGAGGTGATCAAGGCGGGCTTCGTCGTCGTCGGACGTGACCATCTCGTGCCGCGCAAGGAGCGCGTGGCACCCCTGCGCATCGAGTAGGAGACGCCGCCCGTGGGCCTCGCCGAGATCCTCGCCCTGACGATGTTCGCCATCTTCATCGGCCTGATCCTCACCGGCTATCCGGTGGCCTTCAGCTTCGCCGGCACCGCCATCGCCTTTTCGGTGCTGGGCCAGATGACCGGCACCTTCGATCCCGACCTGCTCAAGCTCCTGCCCTCACGCTGGTTCGGCGCCCTGAGCGACCAGACCCTGCTGGCGGTGCCCTTCTTTGTGCTCATGGGCGCCGTGTTGGAGAAATCGGGCCTCGCCGAGCGCCTCCTGCGCACCATCGGCCTGCTCATGGGACCCCTGCGCGGCGGCATGGGCATCGCCGTGGTCATCGTCGCCACCTTGTTGGCCGCCGCCACCGGCGTCGTCGCCGCCACCGTGATCGTCGCCGGGCTTCTCTCCCTGCCGGTGATGGTGCGCTACGGCTACGACCACCGCCTCGCCACCGGCATCATCACCGCCTCGGGCACCCTCGCCCAGCTCGTCCCGCCCAGCCTGGTGCTCATCCTGCTCGCCCAGCAGATGAAGGTCCCCGTGCTCGACCTCTTCCGCGGGGCCCTGCTCCCCGGCCTGCTCCTGTCGGGCCTGTACATCCTCTACGTCATCTACGTCGCCCTCCGGTACCCGGAGAAGGCCCCGGCCATCCCCCTCGCCGAACGCACCCTCGACCGGCGCCAGCTCGCCCGCGAGACCCTGGTGGCCGTCATCCCGCCCCTCGTGCTGATCTTCGCCGTGCTGGGCTCGATCTTCCAGGGGATCGCCACCCCGTCGGAATCGGGGGCGGTCGGCTCGCTCGGCGCCATCATCCTCGCCGCCTTCAACCGCACCCTGAACTGGCGGATGCTCAAGGAGGCCGCCCGCGCCACCGCCGACATCACCGGCCTCGTCATGACCCTGCTGTTCGCCTCGACCTTCTTCAGCCTCGTCTTCGACGGGCTCGGCGGCCAGGCCCAGGTGTCGAGCTGGCTCGCCGGCATCGGGGGCGGCAAGTGGGGCTTCGTGATCGTGGCGATGATCGCCGTGTTCCTGCTCGGCATCAACCTCGAGTTCCTCGAGATCACCTTCATCGTCGTGCCCATCTTCGTGCCCGCCATGGAACAGCTCGGCTTCTCCGCCAACGAGACGATCTGGTTCACGGTGCTGATGGCCATCAACCTCAACATGGCCTTCATCTCGCCCCCGGTCGGCTTCTCGCTCTTCTACCTCCAGGGTGTCGCGCCCCCCGAGGTGAAGACCGTCGACATCCACCGCGGTGCCATCCCCTTCATGGTCCTCCAGGGCGTCGCCCTGGTGCTGGTGATGATCTTCCCCCAGATCGTCACCGTGCTGACCTGATCAGCACACACCCCGCGGCTCCGCCGCACCCGTCTACCGAAAGGACAGACCATGAGCGACGAGATCACCGAGACGACCGAGGGCCTCGGTCGTCGCAGCTTCCTCTCCAAGGCCGCCCTCGGCGCGGCGGGACTGGGCATCGGCGGTGCCCTGCTGGCGTCGTGCGGTGACGACGACAGCACCTCGGGCGACAACGTCGCCTTGAGCTCGGACCTGCCCGAGATCGAATGGCAGATGGCCACCTCGTGGCCTCTCGCCCTCGACACCATCTACGGCGGCGCCGAGGTGTTCGCCGCCACCCTCGCCGCCATCACCGGCAACAAGTTCCGGGTCACCCCCCGGGCGGCGGGCGAGCTGGCGCCGGGTCTCGAGGTGCTCAACGTGGTCGAGCAGGGCGCCGTCGAGATCGGCCACACGGCGTCGTACTACTACGTCGGCAAGAGCCCCGTCACCGCCTTCGGCACCGCGGTGCCGTTCGGGCTCACGGCCCGCCAGCAGAACGCCTGGCTCTACGAGGCCGGGGGGCTCGAGCTGCTCCAGCAGGCCTACGCCGACAAGTTCGGCGTCATCCAGTTCCCGGCCGGGAACACCGGCGTGCAGATGGGCGGCTGGTTCAACAAGGAGATCAACTCCGTCGACGACCTCGCCGGCCTCAAGATGCGCATCCCCGGCCTCGGCGGCCAGGTGATGAACAAGCTCGGGGTCAACGTGCAGGTCATCGCCGGCGGTGAGATCGTCCAGGCCCTCCAGCAGGGCACCATCGACGCCGCCGAGTGGGTCGGCCCCTACGACGACACCAACCTCGGCATCGCCGACGCCGCCCGCTTCTACTACTACCCGGGCTGGTGGGAGCCGGGCCCCTCGCTCGAGGTGCAGATCGGCCTCGACGCCTGGAACGGCCTGCCCGAGGAGTACCAGGAGGCCGTCAAGGCCGCCGCCTACGTCGCCAACGTGACGATGATGGCCCGCTACGACGCCAAGAACCCGGCCGCCTTCGCCGCCCTCGTCGAGCGCGACGACGTCGAGCTGCGTCCCTTCCCCGACGACGTCATGTTGGCGGCCAAGCAGGCCTCCGACGAGCTCCTCGACGAGCTGGCGGCCGACGACGCCGACTTCAAGGCCATCCTCGACCCCTGGCGGGCCTTCCGCGACAGCATCCAGCCCTGGCACGCCACGGCCGAGACGGCGTTCCTCGAGTTCGCCTCCCGCCAGGCCTGAGCGTCTCGGGCGTCGGCGGCGGTGTGTCCGGCACCGCCGTCGACGTCGACGCGCCCCACGTCGACGCCCCACGTCGACGCGCCCGACGACGGCCCGCCTCAGGCGGAGCCGGCGGCGAGGGCCTCGGCGACCAGCTCGAGGGGATGGCGCACGGCGACCCCGGCCGCCGCCAGGTGCAGGGCGCACCCGGGATTGGCGCTCACCACCAGGTCGGCGCCCGCCCGCTCGACGGCGGCGAGCTTGCGCTCGCGGATGCGCCGCGCCAGGTCGGGCTCGAACACCGAGTAGGCGCCGCCGGCGCCACAGCACAGACCCTCGTCGTCGAGCTCGACGAGCTCGGCTACGAAGGGGGCCAGGACCCGGCGCACGGCGGGGTGGACCTTCTGCACGTGGCGGAGATGGCAGGGATCCTGGACCGCCACCCGCACCGGGAGCGGTTCGACGCGGGGCAGGGCGTCGACACGCTCGGCCAGCCACTCGTGGACGTCGACGACACGCCGGGCCAGGGCGGCACCGGCCTCCGCCGACGGGGTCGACGCCAGCACGTGGGCGTAGTCCTTCAGGTGGGCGCCGCAGCCGGCCGAGTCGACGAGCACCGGGGCTTCTCCGTCGAGTCGGGCGACCGCACGCCGGGCCAGGCGCCGGGTCCCGGCGGTGAGACCGGCGTGGGCGTGGAGCGCCCCGCAGCAGGGGGCGAGGTCGCCGGTGGGCCGCACGGTGACGCCCGCCGCCTCGATGACCGTCTGGACGGCCCGGTGCACCTCACGTTGCCAGGCGTCCATCACACATCCGGTGAACAACCACACCGCTCCCTCGTCGCGGCGGGGATCGCCGCTGGCCACGAGGCGGGAGCGGCGCACGGGCAGGCGGGGGAGCCCGAGGCGTCGGGAGGGCACGAGGCGCAGGCGTTGGGCCACGGCGGCCAGGCTCGAGAGGGCCAGCAGGAGGCGATGGTGGCCCAGGACGGCGAACGCCGGTCGCTGCCAGCGGGGAACGAGGCGGCCCTGCTCCACCAGGCGGGCCCGGGTCTCCTCGATGAGGCGCCCGAACGGCACGCCGCACGGGCACGCCGGCTCGCAACCCCGACACTGCACGCAGGTGGCGAAGGCGTCGACGACCGTCTCGTCCACCGGCGCCCCGTCGAGCTCGACCGACCTCATCACGGCGATGCGACCCCGGGGTGAGAGTGCCTCGTCGCCGGTGACGCGCCAGGTCGGGCAGTGGGGCAGGCACAGACCGCACTGCACACAGGTGGCCAGGGACTCGACGTCGAGACCCAGCGGGCCCCCCGTCACCGCGGACGGCCCGACCCGGTCGGCTCCGGTGGCCGTCACGCCTCCACCCCCTCGAGACGGCGACCGGGATTGAAGCGGCGCCGCGGATCGAGGGCGTCGAGGAGGCGACGATGGAGCTCGACGACGGTGGGGTCGAGACGCCGGGGTGGGGCGGGTTCGTCGGCGTGGACGACCCCGACCCCCATCTCGGCCACCCACCGTCCCCCCAGCCCACGGACATGGGCGGCGAGACCGGCCGGCGCCACCGAGTGGCGGTGGGGCGGCAGGGACGGCGGACCCTCCACCTCGGTGACCCCGCCCCGACGCCGGAGGGACGCCACCGTCGCCTCGAGGTCCTCGGCGTGGCCCTCGAGGTGCACCACCACCTTCTCCCCGTCCCACAGCACGGCGGTGGCACCGACCGCTTCGGCCAGCACCACATCGGGATCGGCGTCGACGGCAAGCCAACGCTCGGCCGGCGGGACCGGCCAGGTGCGCACCACGACCTCGCCCAGGGCGCCCAGGCGTCCGAGCGATCCGACCAGGAGGCGGCACAGGTCGTAGCCCGTCACGTTCTTCACCGTCGGCCCACCGGCCCGGGCCAGGCGGCCTTCGGCGGTGACGTAGCGCACCTCGAGGACGGCGTCGCGCACCGGCCCCCGCCCCAGGCGGTGGATGTCGCTCTCGCCGACGGCCAGGGCACCGCCGACGGTGCCGCCCCGCTCGGGCAGGGTGGTGCGCTGCCCGTGGGCGGCCAGGGCGGCATGGAGATCGGCGACCGGGGTACCGGCCCCCACCCGCACCGTCATCTCCTCGGGCACGTACTCGACGATCCCCGCCGGTGCCCGCACCACGCGAGCGGCCGGGTCGGGGGACCCGCCCCGCTCCCAGCGCGTCCGGCCGCCCTCGACCACCACCGGCCCCTCCGGTCCGAT
The DNA here is from genome assembly GCA_003697065.1 of Actinomyces sp. Classification (GTDB taxonomy): domain Bacteria; phylum Actinomycetota; class Acidimicrobiia; order Acidimicrobiales; family Aldehydirespiratoraceae; genus J010. Next base: position 7,516 of record RFFY01000324.1, read on the forward strand.
TTCGGCGACGAAGCTCGCCAGGTCCGCCGACACGGGGGGCGCGGCGGCCTCGCGGATGGCCCGGGCCCGCTCGACGTCGATGGTCGGCGGGCTCACACCCACACCCCGTCGGGCACGGCGGTCAGGGCGGCGATGTCGGCGCAGCTGTGACCGGCGGGCAGGACCTTGCCGGGATTGGCGCGACAGGCCGGATCGAAGGCCGACCGCACCCGGGCCTGCTGCTCGAGGTCGACGTCGGAGAAGAAGAGGTTCATGAAGTCGCGCTTTTCGACCCCGATCCCGTGCTCGCCCGACAGCACCCCACCCGCCGCCAGGGACGCCTCGATGATCTCGGCGCCGGCGGCGTGCACCCGTTCGACCGCCCCGGGCTCGCGGGCGTCGTAGATCAGGAGGGGATGGAGGTTGCCGTCACCGGCATGAAACACGTTCATCACGATGACGTCGTGGGCCTCGGCGATGCGGTACACGGCCTCGAGCACCTCGACGAGGCGCCGCCGCGGCACGACGGTGTCGTGCAGGTAGTAGTCGGGCTTCACCCGCGAGATGGCGCCGAAGGCGTTCTTGCGCCCCTTCCACAGCAGGGCCCGCTCGGCGTCGTCGGCCGCCACCCGCACGTAACCGGCGCCGTGATCGCGGGCGATGCGTTCGACGGCGGCGGCCTCGGCGGCCACCCGGCCCGGGGGACCGTCGAGTTCGACGAGCAGGACCGCCTCGACGTCGGTCGGGTAACCGGCGTGGGCAAACTCCTCCACGGCGCGGGTGATACGACGGTCCATCATCTCCAGGGCGGCCGGCACGATGCCGGCGGCGATGACGGCGCCCACCGTCGCCGCCCCGTCGGTCACGGTGTCGAAGCCGAACAGCAGGGTCGTGACGGCGGGCGGATCCGGGGTGAGGCGCACCAGCACCGCCGTGGTGATACCGAGGGTCCCCTCGCTGCCCACGTAGACACCCCGCAGGTCGAGGCCCGGCGGCTCGGGGTCCTCGCCACCGAGTACCACGACCCGGCCGTCGGGGAGCACCACCTCGACGGCCAGCACGTGCTGGGACGTGACCCCCGCCGCCAGACAGTGGGGACCGCCGGAGTTGTTCGCCACGTTCCCGCCGATGGTGCAGGCCTGCTGGCTCGAGGGATCGGGGGCGTAGTGCAGACCGTGGGCGGCGACGGCACGGGTCAGATCGAGGTTGATCATCCCGGGCTGGACCCAGGCCCGCCGGTTGACCGGGTCGACCGACAGGAGACGGTTCATCCGGGTGGTCGACACGACGACGGCACCGGCGAGGGGGATGGCACCGCCGGCGAGGCCCGTGCCCGCCCCCCGGGGTACCAGGGCCCGGTCGTACTCGGCGGCGAGTCGGACCACGGCCTGTACCTCGGCCACGGTCTCGGGAAAGACGACGGGACCCGCCCGGCCCCCGCCGAAGATGGAGGCGTCGTGGGCGACCAGGCGGCGTTCGGTGGCGTCGACCCGGACCCGGTCCGGCGACAAGGCGGCGACGAGGGCGGCGACGAAGGGGTCGGAGCGATCGGGTTCGGTCCGACGGGAGCGGCGCCACGCCGGCAGCAAGCGGGTCACGGCCATCGTCTCCAGTCTCGCGCACCGACCGGCGGCCCTCTCCCCCGGGCGGGCTCCGGGACCTCGGTCCCTTGGCGAGATCGGCGGGCGGCGCGATCGTGGGGACGAGCGGGAACGTGGACGCGGACCCGCCCACGACCGAGGAGACGATCGACGATGGAGCACACCGACCTGTACGCCGGACTCGAGGCCCTGACCACGGCCGAGTGCTGGGACGAGCTCCGCCGGGGCCAGGTGGGCCGTCTGGCCGTCTCCATCGCCGGCCAGCCCGACATCTTCCCCGTGAACTACGCCGTCGACGACGAGACGATCGTCATCCGAACGGCTCCGGGGACCAAGCTGGCGGCGGCGATACTCGGGCGCGGGGTCGCCTTCGAGATCGACGAGCTCGATCCCGAGGCCCGCCTGGGCTGGAGCGTCGTCGTCAAGGGCGAGGCGACCGAGCTGCGCGACCTCGACGAGATCGTGGCCGCCGGCGACCTCGGGATCGAGACCTGGGCCGAGGGCGACCGCCAGCGCTTCCTGCGGATCGTGCCGTCGTCGGTGACGGGCCGGCGCATCCCGCCCCACTGAGCATCCCGCCCCACCGACGGGGCACCCCCACCCCACCGGGCCCGCCCGGCTCAGGTAGCGGCTCAGCTGTCGCGGGCCAGGGCCGCCTCCACCGTCTCCAGAAGGGGCTCGAGGATGTCGCGGATGGACACGACACCCACCCGCTCACCCGCGGCCTCCTCGCCCTCGGCGTCCCCGGCCTCCTCGCCGGCGCCGTCGGTGTCCGCGGCGTCGTCGCGGACCACGAGATGACGCACACCCGCGGTCATCATGAGCCGGGCCGCCTCGCTGATCGGGGCGTCGGCGGAGATCTCGAGCACCTCGCGGGTCATGACGTCGGTGGCCCACACGTCGTCGATCTCGGCCCCCTCGCCGATGGCGCGCACGATGTCGCGTTCGGTGACGACGGCGGCGGGAGCGCCGGGCTTCACCACGAGCAGGAAGCCGCAGCCGCCCTCGGTCATCCGGGCGCACAGCTCCCGCAGGGTGTCGTGGGGCGTCGCCGTCAGGGGATCGAAGGCGGCGACGCTGCGGACGGGATCGTCGGGCAACACCATGAACGGACCTCCCCGGGCGCCGGTGTCGTGCCGGGCACCCGCATCGTGCCCGCTCGGTGACCATCCTGGCAGGGACCTCGGTCCCGTCCGCCATCCAGGGGCCCCGTCTCCAGCGGGCCCGGCGGCACGGGCTCGCGGTGCCCCGGGCGGAATCAGGCGTCGGGTGGTTCGGGGATGTCGTCGCCGAGATGGAGGAGCTCGGCCCGCTCGGCCATCCGGGCGGCGATCGCCGCCGCCTCGGTGCGTCGCAGGATGCCGAGCTTGGTGAACAGGCTCGAGGTGTAGTTCTTGACGGTCTTGACCGCCAGGTGCATCTCGTCGGCGATCTCCTGGTTCGACCGGCCCTCCCCGATCAGCTCGAAGATCCGACGCTCCTGGGGGGTGAGGGTCGCCACCCGGCCCTCGGCCTCGCGCCGGTAGCGGCGCCACGCCATCCGGATCTCGGCGTCGTCGAGAAGCACCCGGCCCTCGGCCACGGCCCGGACCGAGGCCACGATGTCGTTGCCCCGGACCTCCTTGACGATGTAGCCGGCCGCCCCCGCCGCCCCCGCCTCGATGAGGGCACGGTCGTCGCCGAAGGAGGTGAAGAGCAGACAGCGGACCTCGGGGGCGGTCACCCGGAGCTCGCGGCACACCTCGATGCCCGAGCCGTCGGGCAGGCGCAGGTCGAGCACGGCGACGTCGGGGCGCAGCTCGGTGATGAGGGGGACGGCCTCGGCGGCCGTGGCGCACTGACCGACCACCTCGATGTCGCCCGCCGACTCGAGGAGGGCGGCCAGTCCCTGGCGCACGACCTCGTGATCGTCGAGGAGCACGACGGTGATCATGGCCCCGACGCTAGCTGCCGGGTGCCAGGATGCGCCCCCCGGGCGGGACCTCGGTCCCTAGTCGGGGACGATCCCACCGCCCACACTCGTCGCGATGTTCCTCCACGACTTCGTGCACGTCGATCTCCCTCTCGACGTCGCCGTGGACGCCCTCCCGCGGGCCATCGACCCGTGGCTGCGCTCCCTGGTGGCGGCCGCCTGGCAGATCGACCGCGAAGAGTGGGTACGCGCCGGGCTCCGTCGCGCCGATCTCACCCCCTCCCACGACTTCTTCGTCGAGTTCGGTCGACCGCGGGTGCGGGTCGACGGACTCGTCGTGCCCCTGGCCTGGCGGGCAGCAGGAGCCCGCCTGGTCCCCGACGTAGAGGCCGATCTCGAGCTCGCCCGCTGCGGCGCCAACCGTTGCGACCTGCAGATCATGGGCCGCTACCGCCTGCCCCCCGACGCCACCCGCACCGCGGCCGAGACGAGCCTCGCCCACCGCATGGTGGTCAACGCCGTCCGCCGCTTCCTCGAGTTGCTGGCCGCCCGACTGCGCGAGACTGTGGAGAGCGGGGATCCACCCCCGTCCCGCCCCCACCGCAGCCGAAGGGAACACGGTGACCACCGAGTCGGAGGTCGCAGCATCAACTCGTGACGCCCTGTGGGCCGCCATGCCCGACGGGATCGTCGTGGTCGGAGCCGACGGCCGTATCCAGATGGCCAATCCGGCGGCCGACACCCTCTTCGCCGCCGAGCCCGGCGGCCTGGTGGGTCGCAGCATCGAGGACCTGGTCCCGCCCGAGCTCGCCGAGCGCCACCGCCGCCACCGCGCCGCCTTCGAGCAGCGCCCGACGGCGCGCCCGATGAACGCCTACGACAAGCTCCTCGCCCGTCGTCTCGACGGCTCCACCTTCCCGGCCCAGATCGCCCTGGCGCCCGTCACCTTGAGGGGTGAGCGCTGCACGGTGGCGACCGTCCGCGACGTCACCGCCCAGCTCGCCACCCAGGAACGTCTCGCCCGGGCCGTGCGCCGGACCCTGCTGGCCGAGGACCGCGAACGCATCGCCCGCGACCTCCACGACACCGTCATCCAGGAGCTGTTCGCCATCGGCATGGGCCTGCAGGCCGTGGTGGGAGAACTCGACGAGACGGCTCCGGCCCGGGCCCGTCTCGACAGCGCCATCGACGCCATCGACGACGTCATCCGCACCGTCCGCACCGTCATCTTCGACGTCCACCGCGCCGACGACGACGTCCCCCTGCGCACCCGGGTGGTCGAGACGGTGGCCGCGGTGGCGCCCTCGTTGGGGTTCGAACCCGAGATCGTGCTGGTGGGCGACATCGACCACCGCATCCCCCCCGTCGTCGCCGAGCATCTCGAGCCCGTCGTGCGTGAGGCACTCACCAACGTCGCCAAGCACGCCGGGGCGACCTCGGCCACCGTGGCCGTCGAGGTGGGCGACCACCTCGAGGTCCGAGTCGTCGACGACGGTCGCGGGCCCGGTGGGCGCCGACCCGAGGGTCGCGGCCTGCTCAATCTCGCCGAGCGGGCCGCCGCGCTCGGCGGGACCTTCCACTTCGGTCCCCGCGAGCCGTCGGGGAGCGAGATGGTGTGGCGGGTCCCCCTCGGCGACGGGGCCTGACGGTCGCGCCGGCGCCGCCCCGGGAACAGGCGACCCCCCCGGCGGGTTGACGGGGCGACACCACACAGAGGCGACATCCCCGTTACCGTCGTCCCCGAGGATCGCCCCCATGCCCGTTAAGGTCGAGAAGGACGCCCTCTCCGGGACCGAGACCACCGGCCACGAGTGGGACGGCATCAAGGAATTGAAC
>RFFY01000325.1 GCA_003697065.1 Actinomyces sp.
CAGGGCCACGACACCACCTGGGCCATGATCGTCAGCGACCGCCTCGGGGTGCCCCTCGAGCGCATCACCGTCGTCCACGGCGACACCGATCTCATCCCCACCAGTGGCGTGACGGGCGGGTCCCGCTCGGTCCAGATCGCCGGCTCCTCGATCCGTGACGCCGCCGCCGGCGTGGTGGAGGCCGCCCGGCCGCGGGCCGCCGAGCTGCTCGAAGCCGCCGTCGACGACGTGGTGTTCACCCCCGACGGGGGCGGCCGCTTCCACGTCGTGGGGACCCCCAGTAGGAGCGTGGGCTGGGCCGAGGTGGCCGCCGCCGGCGACGAGCCGCTCCTGGCCGAGAGCACCTTCGAGCAAGAGGGACCCACCTTCCCCTTCGGGGCCCACGTGGCGGTGGTCGAGGTCGACACCGAGACCGGTGGTGTCCGCCTGCGTCGCCTGGTGGCGGTCGACGACGCCGGGGTGCTGATCAATCCCCTGCTGGCCGAGGGCCAGGTCCACGGTGGCCTCGCCCAGGGGGCGGCCCAGGCCCTGCTGGAGGAGATGGTCTTCGACGAGGACGCCAACCCCGTCACCACCAACTTCGCCGACTACCCGGTGATCTCGGCCACCGAACTGCCCTTCTTCGAACGCATCGAGATGGTCACGCCGACCCCGCGCAACGAGCTCGGCGCCAAGGGGATCGGCGAGTCGGGCACCATCGGCGCCACCCCGGCCGTGCACAACGCCGTGTGCGACGCCCTGGCGCCTCTGGGGGTCCGCCACGTCGACATGCCGTGCACCCCCCAGCGGGTGTGGGAGGCGATCGAGGCCGCCCGCCCCTCCTCCGGGTGAGTCCGGCGCTGGGTGAGCCCGGCTGTGGGTGAGTCCGGCTCCGTGACTCCGGGCCCGTGAGTCCGGGGCCGTCGGTGGGCTAGGCGAAGGCGATCTCGAAGTCGCCGGTGGCGCTCGTGCCGTCGTCGAAGAGGACCTCGTAGGTGCCCCGGATCCCGGTGTCGTCGATGGTGCCCGAGGCCGTGAAGCCGGCGATGCCCGGGACCGGGGTGTCGCTACCCGTGACCTCGATGGTGTCACCGTCGATGGCGACGGTCAGGGTGCCCAGGAAGGGGTCCTCGACCAAGGCACCGTCGACGAGCTGGTCGAGGGGGAGGCTGAGCGTGGTCGGCTCGGGGATCCCCTGGCCGAGCACGAACCCGTCGGTGAGGTCCAGGGTGACGGTGCTGGCGTCGCCCTCGTTGGTGACGCTGGCGATGACCTGCCCCGTCGACCCGAAGGTCCGGTTGTTCCACACTCCCGTGCCCGTCCCGTCGGGGAGGGGCGGCTCGGGGGCAGCGGTGGTGGTCGGGGCCGCCGTCGTGGCCGGCGCGGCCGTCGTGGTCGGGGCGGCCGTCGTGGTCGGCGCGGCCGTCGTGGTGGGGGCGGCCGTCGTGGTGGGGGCGGCGGTGTCGGCGTCACCCGAACCACTGGAACCGCCGCAGGCGGCGCCCACGAGGGCAAGGGCGACGGCGAGGGCGGACAGGCGGCGGTGACGGGGCGACGACATGCTCCGAGTGTCGTGCCACCGCGTCATCGAGACGTCATCGACCCCCGACGGGGCCGGGCCCGTCCGGCGCGATCGCCGTCGGCACCACTCGTCTGGCAGGCTGCCGGTATGGCGATCACCGACAAGGCCACCGAAACACCGTCGCCCGCCGCCCCGGCGGGCGACCACCTGCCGGCCCTCGTCGAGGGGCTCCGCCGGGTCTTCGACAGCGGGCGCACCCGGCCCCTGTCGTGGCGCCACGAGCAGCTCGACGGGCTGTTGCGCCTCCTCGACACCGAAGAGGAGCGCCTCGTCGACGCCCTCGCCGCCGACCTGGGCCGGCCCCGCCTCGAGGGGTGGGCCGCCGACATCGGCACCACGGCCAACGAGATCCGCCACCTGCGCCGCCACGTGGCCGGCTGGACGAAGCCCCGCCGGGTGCGCCTGCCCCTGTCGTCACGGCCCGGGCGGGGGCGGGTCGTCGCCGAACCCCTCGGCGTCGTCGCCGTCATCGCGCCCTGGAACTACCCGGTGCAGCTCCTGCTGGCGCCCCTCGCCGCCGCCCTGGCCGCCGGCAACGTGGCGGTGGCCAAGCCCTCCGAGCTGGCGCCGCGGACCTCGGCCCTGTTGGCCGAGCTGATCCCCCGCCACCTCGACCCCGAGGCCGTGGCGGTGGTCGAGGGCGATGCCGCCGTCGCCCGGAGCCTGCTCGACCAGGAGCTCGACCACGTCTTCTTCACCGGTTCCACCCGGGTGGGGCGCATCGTCATGGAGGCGGCCGCCCGTCACCTCACCCCCGTCACCCTCGAACTCGGCGGCAAGAGCCCGGTCATCGTCCACGACAGCGCCGACGTCGAGGTCGCCGCCCGCCGGGTGGCCTGGGGCAAGTGGCTCAACGCCGGCCAGACCTGCGTGGCGCCCGACTACGCCCTGGTGACCCCGGCCCTGCGCGACGCCTTCGTCGACGGTGTGGCCGCCGCCTGGCGGGACTTCGCCGGCGGTGGCGAGGCGCGTGCCAGCACCGACTTCGGGCGGATCGTGACCGAACGCCACACCGTCCGCCTGGCGGGTCTGCTCACCGGACACGGGGGCGAGATCGCGGTCGGGGGCGAGGTCGACGAGGGGGAGCGCTACGTGGCGCCGACCCTCGTCGTGGATCCCGATCCCGACAGCCCCCTGATGAGCGAGGAGATCTTCGGCCCCATCCTGCCCGTGGTGACGGTGGACGACCTCGACGCCGCCATCGCCTTCGTGGCCGCCCGGCCCCGGCCCCTCGCCCTCTACGTCTTCGCCGGCGACGACACCGTCGCCGACGAGGTGATCGCCCGCACGAGTTCGGGGGGCGTGTGCGTCAACCAGGTCCTGTTGCACATCACACCGCCCGAGCTGCCCTTCGGCGGGGTGGGGCCGTCGGGGACCGGGCGTTACCACGGGCGTAGCGGGTTCGACACCTTCTCGAACCTGCGCTCGGTGCTCTACAAGCCCCAGCGGCCCGACCCGGCCCTGCTGTACCCGCCCTACACCCGTCTCAAGGAGCGCATCGTCCGCCGCTTCCTGTGAGCGCACGGGGGCCGGGCGCCCCCGACGACGGTCGGCGTTCAGGTGGGGCGGCGGGAGCGGGTGTCCTCCTCGTGGAGTTCGGCGGCCAGGCGACCCAGGACCTCACCCAGGCAGGCGAGTTCGTCCCGGTCGAGGCGGTCGACGAGGACCGCACGGACGGCCTCGACGTGACCGGGGGCCGCGGCGTCGAGGGCGGCGAAGCCCTCGTCGGTCAACTCGGCGTGCACCACCCGCCGGTCGTCGCTGTCGCGGCAGCGGCGGACGAAGCCCCGCTCGGCGAGACGGTCGATGCGTTGGGACAGGCGGCTGGGGGACTGGATGGCCCGGGCGGCCAGCTCGCTCATCCGTAGCCGCCGACCGGGCGCCTCCGAGAGCCGGACGAGCACCTCGTAGTCGTCGAAGGTCAAGCCGCTGTCGTCGCGGAGCTGGCGCTCGAGGCGGCGCGCCACGCGACCCGTGCACTCCACCCAGGCCCGCCAGGCGCGGGCCTCGACCTCGTCGAGCCAGCGGGGTTCGCTCACGGGTCCGACTCTAGGTGCCCCGCCGGACGCGCCCGGCACGGCACGCCCCGGTCCGATGGGAGGGTCGCCGTCACCGGCTCGCCCCGCCTCCGGCAGGGAACGCACCAGCGCTGCCCGATCCCGTGGGGCGGACGTCCCCGTCAGCAAGCCGCGCCGCGCCGCCGCGTGGAGGACGGGGCACCAACCCCGGCAACATGGCGAACAAGAGTTCCTTCTGCGCGAAGCAGAAGAACAGCGTCACCACCAGCTACACCAACTACGCGTGCATCGAGATCGAGCTTCACTGGTGGGACTGATCCCCTCACACCGCAGGTCTCGCATCGCTGCTCTGTCGTTCGCCGTTCTGCTCTCTTCGTGCGGCGGAAACGGCGAAAGCCCGGGGACCGCGCCTGATGGTTCGGGCGCGGTCCCACCCGCGCAGGCTGCGGCACTCGAAGACGGTGTCGTCACGCGCGCCGAGATCGAAGAGGCCTACCAGCGCACGGTCGACTGTCTCGTCGCCGCGGGGTTCGAACACGTCGAGTACACCCGCGACAACGACCGTGTGTACAGCCTCCAATTCGACGCCAGCGGGCCACCAGCGGGCATGAGCGAGGACGACTACGAGCAACAGATCAACGCCGCGGCTGAAGCATGTGCGACCGAGAACCTGAACGCCACCAGCGATGTCTGGCTGCGCCAGACCGAGTTGTCCGAAGAACAGAAGCAGGCCGAAGCACGCAGGCTCGCCGCTTGTGTCGCCGACTACGGCATCGAGGTCACCGGCCCTGACGCCGCCGGCCTGCGGCCCCTGGTGGAGCGTCTCGGCGAGCTCGAGAAGGCCGGACAGGAGAACACGCCCGAATGGGAGACGCTCAACTCCTGCTTCCAGGCATTCGCGCTCGTCGCCGGCGGCGCTCCCGACTAGACACGGTGCACGATGCGGAAGTCGGCGTTCGTGGTCTCGGTGGCGTTCCTCGCCCTGCTCGGCGCGTCGCTCGGGGCCTCGGGGATCATCTGGCTCCGCGACGAAAGCCTGCGCGGCGCCGCGGAACCCGTGGAACCCATCTGGGTCCGGGTGACCGAACCACCCGCCGAATCGAGTGAGACGGTCCCCTTCGACCTCACCCGCAACGACCTGGTCGTGATCGACACGGGCACCGCCGCCGGCACGGTCACCAAGGTCGAGATCGCCGCCGGCGAGGTCCTCGGCCACCGCCAGACGCCCATCGACATCGACGGCATCGGCCGGCCCTGGATCACCGCTCCCTTCCCACTCTGGCGGCCCATCACGAGAGGCGACAGCGGTGCCGACGTCGATGTGCTGGCGGAATGGCTCGACGAGCAGGGCTACGACACCGGCCACACCGCCGGGGGCGTGGTCGACTCCACCTTCCGGTCGGCCATTCGCTCCTGGGCCGGCGATCACGGATGGCCGACACGAGAATCGGCCTTCGACCCGACCTGGATCACCTGGCTCCCCTCTGAGCTCGCGGGCCGACCGATTCGCACCGTCGAGATCGCGGTGGGCGACCGACTCGCCGGCGGAACCTCGCCCCTCGCCACCGTCGGCGGTGAGCTGACCGGAGGACGACCCGCCGAAACACTGGAGGAGCCGGCCCCGAGTCTCACGATGGCAGGCACCGAGGACTTCGTCGAGATCGACGGCGAACGGCACCCCTTCGACGGATCGGTGCTCCCACAGCCGGTGATCGAACGACTCGAGAACATCGTCGATCCCGCCCAACCCAGCGTCACGCTGCGCCTGATCCACGTCTTCCCCGACGACGCCGCCTCGGTCCCGTCGTCGGCCGCGCTCCCCCTCGACTCCGGCGAGGTCTGTCTCGTGACGGCCACATCCGCGGCCGGGGACGACATCACGCAGCGCCACGCGCGTGTCCTGGGTGGCAGGTCCGGCATGGCCATCGTGGAGCTCGACGCCGACTGGGTCCTGGCCAACCCCCTCGAAATGGGAGCCAGCTGCGCGTGACGCCGGCCCCGGTCATCCGCCTCAGCGACGTGGGGGTCGACGTCCCCGGCCGCCCGCGACTGCTCGATGGCGTCGACCTGACCCTGACGGCCGGCGATCGCGTGGCGGTGGTCGGACCGTCCGGGGCCGGCAAGTCGACCCTTCTCGCGGTGATCGGCGCATTCCTGGCTCCCGATCGCGGCACCGTGCACGCGGACGACGCCCTCGGGGGCCAGTTGCTGTGGGTGTCCCAGATCCCGTTCACGCTCCCGTTCCACTCGGTCCGCGACAACGTGGCGCTGGCCGCGCTCGACGACGCAGCCGGGTGGCGGCAGTGTCTCCAACGGGCTGACGACGCCTGCAGGACCGTCGGCCTCGGTGATGTCGCCGCCTCCCCGGCCCGGGCCGTGTCCGGCGGCGAACGACAACGGATCGGCACCGCTCGGGCGCTCGTCACCAAGCGGCGGGTCATTCTCGCCGACGAGCCGACGGCGAGCCTCGACCGCCACCTCGTGTCGATCGTGGCGGAGGCCCTGTTCCGCAAGACCGCCCCCGACGCCATCGTGGTCACCGCGACCCACGATCCCGACGTCGCCGACCGTGCCGATCGACGGCTCCGGATCGTCGACGGTCGTGTCCTCGAGAACCCGTGACGCCCCCACCGCGCCTCCCGTGGCCGCGTCTCGTCGACCTCGCCGGCCGCAACCTCCTGCGGGGTTGGACGCGGTCACTGCTCCCGATGACCATGCTCGGGCTGGTGTTGGCGCTGGCCTTCGTCATCGGCCCCGCATCCTTCGCCACCCACCTTCGCCAGGAGGCATCCCGCAGCGACCACGGCGCCAACGTCGTCATCGCCAGATCGGAGAGCGGCATCGACAGATCCACCTGTGAGCGGCTACGTGGCAACCCCGCGATCGCCGAGTCGGGCTCGAGCCGGTTCATCGCCACCCGGGAGATCCGACCCGGGCTCCGCGTACCGTCCGGTGGCATCACCTTGGGCATGCTTCGCCTGCTCACGCAGGCGGACACGGTCCGGGCCGCACCGGGGCAGCCCATCCTCGGGGCCGAGCTCGCGGATCGGCTCCACGTCAGCCCGGCGACGGGACATGTGGTCTTGCCACGCTCGGGTCCGCGCACCGAGAACGTCGACGGGTGGACCCTCGAGGTGGAGCCCCCTGTCTCGGTCGCCGACGACTGTTGGGTGGAGATGATGGCCTGGGCCTATCCGGCGGGCGTCGACATCGTGACCGCAGCGCTCCTTCCCACGAGCCCCGATGTCGTCGTCACCGCCTTGATGTTCGACGGTGGGCCGCGGGCTTTTCCCGCCTCACGCGTCGACCTCGCCGTGGGCACGGCCGCCCTCGCCGCGGCCCTGGTCACGCTGGTGGGTCTGCGGCTCCACCGGGGCGACCTCGCTCTGTACCGCACCCTGGGGTTCCGCCGAATCGACGCCGCTCTCGCGGTCCTGATCGAGGTCCTCGCCGTCACCGGATCGACGCTCGCGCTCGTCCTCGCCGCGTGGACAGTCGGCGAAGGCGACCCCCTTCCGCGCTCGGCGATCCTGTCGGCATGGGCGGTCCTCGCCGCGGCCCTGGCGTCGACCATCGTCGTCGCCACGCTGGGGTTGGCGATCGTCGGCCGCGATCGCCGCATCGTCGCGATCATCCGCGAGGGATCGTGACGGGCCGAACATCCTACCTCGACCCCGTTCGCGGGGCCCTCGACCGCCCCTCACCCCACGGTCCCGGGCCCTCCCCGAGACGGCACGCCCTTCGCGGGCGGGAACATTTCAGACGTGAAGGGTGTAGAAGGGGGCATGACCACAGCACCCGACCCGACCCTGCGGCCCCTCGCCGGCGTCGTCCCCGCCGTCGAGACCCTCGAGGGCGGCGGCTTTCGGGTGCACCGCCCCTTCCCGACGGGGCGGCTCGAGCTGCTCGACCCCTTCTTGTTGCTCGACGAGATGGGCCCCACCGACTACCGCCCGGGAGAGGCCGTCGGCGCGCCCGATCATCCCCATCGGGGCTTCGAGACCGTGACCTACCTCCTCGAGGGCGAGTTCGAGCACCGCGACTCCCACGGTGGTCACGGGGTGATCGGCCCCGGCGGGGTCCAGTGGATGACGGCGGGCGCGGGCGTCGTCCACTCCGAGATGCCATCCGAACGGATCCGGCGCCACGGGGGTCGGGTGCACGGCTTCCAGATCTGGGTGAACCTGCCGGCCGCCGACAAGATGATCCCGCCGCGCTACCAGAGCCTCACCGCCGCCGATCTGCCCACGGTCGAAGGCGACGCCTGGCGTCTGCGCCTCGTCGCCGGTGAGCTGGCCGGTCGGCGGGGTCCCGCCGCCACCCGCACCCCGGTCGCCGTCGCCCATCTCGTCGTCGAACCGGGCGGCGTGGCCCGCCTCGACGTGCCCGCCGACCACAACGTCGGTCTCTACGTCTTCGCCGGCGGAGCCACGGTACCCACCGGCGCCGGCGCGTCGACCCCGGTGGGCACCCACGAGCTGGCGGTGTGGCACCGTGCCGGCGGGGGCGTGGTGGTCGAAGGACCCCCCACCGCCGACCGGGAGGTCGAGGCCCTCGTCCTGGCCGGCGCGCCCCTGGGCGAACCCGTCGCCCGCTACGGCCCCTTCGTCATGACCACCCGCCAGGAGCTCATCGAGGCGATCGACGACTTCCAGGCCGGGCGGATGGGCACCATCGCCCCGACCGGCTCCGCCTGACCGCGGGTCCGCCCCACCCGCACCGGAGAGCCCGCGGGGCCCAAAGCGGCGCCTCAGGAGGCGGCGAAACGCTCGGGATGGTCGACGATCAGTCCGTCGACGCCCCACGCCACCAGCTTCCCGGCGGTCGCCGGGTCGTCCACGCCCCAGGTCCACACGTGGCCGTGGTGGCGCCCCAGGGCCCGCACCGTCGGGGCGTCGAGCAGGCCCTGGTGCACGACGGCGCCTTCGCCGCGGCGGGGCCGCAGGCGCCGGCTCAGGGACAGCTGCCAGCGCCGGCCGATCGAGCGCAGCAGGCCCGTGCCCCGACGGCGACGGGCGATCACCCCGAGCTGCCACCACGCACGCGCCGAGACGACCACGTCGAGGTCGGCGGGCAGGGCCCGCGCCACCCGGGCGGCGGTCGACGGCCATCCCCCCTTGAGGTCGACGAGGAGGGCGACCCCGTGTTCGAGCGCCGTCGCCACCACCTCCTCCAGGGTCGGCGCCGGCCGGACCGGCACCCGTCTCGGTCCCTCGAACCACCACCCGAGGAGGGGCAGGCGGCGGGGGTGGCGGGCCTCGAGGCGGGATCCCCGTCGGCGGACGTCGACCTCCACCCGGTCGACCAGGGGGGCGACGGCCACCAGGTGCCGGAGATCGTTGCCACCCCGGTGGGCGACCAACTCGACCCCCGGTGGCGGCCTCGACGCAGGGAACGGGTCCACAGCGCGGGACGCTATCTCCCCGAGAGATCTCCACGGGCTCCCCGAGATCACGGCCCCGGCCCCGGGATCTCCCCGGACCGCGCCGGCCCCACGACGACGAGGAGGCATGGAGGCCCCGCCGCCCGGGCGGTGACGACGACCCGAGACGGGGGCAGGTCGTCCGGGCGACGGGGCCGGTGCGACGGGAACAACCCACCGGCCCCCGCTTCGCCACGAGGGTCCGCCCCGCGACCCTCCGCCCCCACGCCCCGCCGTCCCGGGCCACGCGCGCCGTCACGATTTTGCCTCTTGACGCGGGTGTAGTTACGCGTCTGTAATTACGAACCCGTGAGCATCTGATCGCTGCCAGCGACGCCAGCGGACGGCTTGCGGGCCCGGGGACGGGCCCACGGCCCCCCTCGGACACCACCGGCGACACGACGGCCCCACACCCGGGGCGAGGGGAACCCCAGACATGGCGCTCACCGACGATCGACTCACCCCCGTCGACGACACGACGACCACCGCCGAGCCCGTCACCCGCATGCGGGTACGCAAGCGCAACGGCAACCTCGAACCGGTCGACGTCAACAAGATCGTCAACGCCGTGGCCCGTTGCTGCGAGGGCCTCACCGGCGTCGACCCCATGGTCGTCGCCACCCGCACCATCGCCGCCTTGGCCGACGGGGCCACCACCCGTGAACTCGACGAGCTGTCCATCCGTACCGCGGCCGGGCTCATCGTCACCGAACCCAACTACTCGCGCCTCGCCGCCCGCCTGCTGGCCACCTACATCGACAAGGAGGTGCGCAACCAGAACGTCCCCTGGTTCTCCGAGTCCGTCGCTCTGGGCCACCGCCTCGGCCTCATCAGCGACACGGTCGCCGACTTCGTCACCACCCACGCCCCCACCCTGAACGCCGCCGTCAACTCCCAGCGCGACCGCAACTTCGAGTTCTTCGGCCTGCGCACGGTCTACGACCGCTACCTGCTGCGCCACCCCGAGAGCCGCCTGGTCATCGAGACGCCCCAGTACTTCTTCCTGCGGGTGGCGTGCGGACTCGCCACCGACCCCGACGAGGCCGTCCGCTTCTACGACCTCATGTCGTCGCTGGCCTACCTGCCCTCGAGCCCCACCCTGTTCAACTCGGGCACCAGCCATCCCCAGATGTCGAGCTGCTACCTGCTCGACTCCCCCGACGACTCCCTCGAGGGCATCTACAAGCGCTACACCGACATCGCCATGCTGTCGAAGTTCGCCGGCGGGATCGGCGTGGCCTGGCACCGGATCCGCTCCAAGGGCTCCCTCATCCGGGGGACCAACGGCTTGTCCAACGGCATCGTGCCCTGGCTCAAGACCCTCGATTCGTCGGTGGCGGCCGTCAACCAGGGGGGCCGCCGCAAGGGGGCGGCCTGTGTGTACCTCGAGACCTGGCACGCCGACATCGAGCAGTTCCTCGAGCTGCGCGACAACACCGGCGACCACAACCGCCGCACCCACAACATCAACCTCGCCAACTGGATCCCCGACCTGTTCATGGAACGGGTCGAAAAGGACTGGCAGTGGTCCCTGTTCGACCCCAAGAAGGTGCCGCATCTCGTCGACCTCTACGGCGAGGAGTTCCGCGTCGCCTACGAGGCGGCCGAGGCCGACGGGCTCTACGAACGCCAGGTCCCCGCCCGCCAGCTCTACTCGCGCATGATGCGCACCCTGGCCGAGACCGGCAACGGCTGGATGACCTTCAAGGACGCCGCCAACACCAAGTGCAACCAGACCGGCCCCGACCCCGACGGTGACACCAACGCCCGCGACCGGGTCGTGCACCTGTCGAACCTGTGCACCGAGATCCTCGAGGTCACCTCGGCGTCGGAGACCGCCGTGTGCAACCTCGGCTCGGTCAACCTCGGCGCCTTCGTCGAGACCACCCCCGACGGCATCACCGCCTTCGACTTCACCCGCCTGGGCGAGGTCGTCCGCACCGTCGTGCCCTTCCTCGACCGGGTGATCGACATCAACTACTACCCGACCCCCGAGGCCGCCGCGTCCAACGCCCGGTGGCGCCCCGTGGGCCTGGGCCTCATGGGCCTCCAGGACGTCTTCTTCAAGATGGGCCTGCCCTTCGACGCCCCCGCCGCCCGCGACCTCTCGCGGCGCATCTCCGAGGAGATCTACTTCAACGCCCTGTGGGCCTCCACCGACCTGGCCGAGGCCCACGGGCCGCATCCGGCCTTCGCCTCGACCCGGGCCGCGGCGGGTCAGCTCCAGTTCGACCTGTGGGGCGTGGAGCCCTCCGACCCCGAGCGCTGGCAGCCCCTGCGCGAACGCATCGCCCGCCACGGGCTGCGCAACTCCCTGCTCATCGCCATCGCCCCCACGGCCACCATCGCCTCCATCGCCGGGTGCTACGAGTGCATCGAGCCCCAGGTCTCCAACCTGTTCAAGCGCGAGACCCTCTCGGGCGAGTTCATGCAGATCAACCGCTACCTGGTGCGCGAGCTGCAGGCCCGGGGCCTGTGGGACGAGGCCATGATCGCCGAGATCAAGCGTCACGAGGGTTCGGTCGCCGCCATCGAGCGCATCCCCGAGGACCTGCGGGCCATCTACCGCACCGCCTGGGAGATCCCCATGCGCTCCCTCATCGAGATGGCCGCCGACCGCGGGGCCTTCATCGACCAGTCCCAGTCGCTGAACCTGTTCATGGAGGCGCCCACCATCGGGAAGCTGTCCTCGATGTACATGTACGCGTGGAAGCAGGGCCTCAAGACCACCTACTACCTGCGCTCGCGGCCGGCAACGCGGATCAACAAGACGACCCTCGGCACAGACGGCACCGGCGGCGGGGGCGACGGCGGCTCCCGGCGCACCTACTCCGACGCCGAGGTCATCGCCTGCTCCCTGGAGAACCCCGAGACCTGCGAGGCGTGCGACTGATGGCCATCACCGACGACACCCCCGTCCCCGTCCCCGTCCCTGTCGAGGCCGGCGCCGCCGGCGCGACCCCGCGGCCCGAGACCGCGCCGGGAGCCGACCCGCTCGGGCGCCGCCCCAACATCTTGGACCCCGGCTTCGACCTCACCCTGCGGCCCATGCGGTACCCGGCCTTCTACGAGATGTACCGCGACGCCATCAAGAACACCTGGACCGTCGACGAGATCGACTTCTCCGACGACCTCGTCGATCTGGACCGCAAGCTGTTGCCCGCCGAGCGTCACCTGGTGAACCGCCTCGTGGCGTTCTTCGCCACCGGCGACTCGATCGTGGCCAACAACCTCGTGCTGAACCTGTATCGGCACATCAACGCCCCCGAGGCGCGGATGTACCTGTCGCGTCAGCTCTACGAGGAGGCCCTCCACGTCCAGTTCTACCTGACCCTGCTCGACAACTACATCCCCGACCTCGCCGAGCGGGAGGCCGCCTTCGCCGCCGTCGAGAACATCCCCTCCATCCGGGCCAAGGCCGAGTTCTGCTTCAAGTGGATGGCGGCGGTCGGCGACGAACCCCTCCGCGACGCCACCGACCGGCGGCGCTTCTTGATGAACCTCATCTGCTTCGCCACCTGCATCGAGGGTCTCTTCTTCTTCGCCGCCTTCGCCTACGTCTACTTCCTGCGCTCCAAGGGCCTCCTCAACGGTCTGGCCGCCGGGACCAACTGGGTGTTCCGCGACGAGTCGATGCACATGAACTTCGCCCTGGCCGTCATCGACGTCGTACGCCGCGAGGAACCCGAGCTGTTCGACGCCGAGATGGGCGAACGGATCACCGCCATGATCTGCGAAGCGGTCGACGCCGAGTACCAGTTCGCCTGCGACCTGCTGGGTCAGGGCGTGCCGGGCATGTCGGTGGCCGACACCCGCTCCTACCTCGAGTACGTCGCCGACCAGCGCCTCGCCCAGCTCGGGCTCCCCAAGCACTTCGGGTCCTCCAACCCCTTCGCCTTCATGGAGCTCCAGGACGTCCAGGAGCTGTCGAACTTCTTCGAGCGCACCGTGTCGGCCTACCAGGTCGGCGTCGACGGCGACGTCACCTTCGACGAGGACTTCTGAGCCCGCGGGGGCCGGTCGACCGTCCCGGCCCCGGCAGCCCGAAGGCGGCGAGCGCACCGTCGGGGCGATCCACGGTCACGACCAGCCAGCCCCGCGGCTCGAGCTCGAAGCGCAGCCCGGGGCCCCGCCGCACCACCACGGCCAGGCGGTGGAAGAGGCGCAGGCTCCCCCGGTAGCCGTAGCCGCCGTGCCGCCAGGGGCGGACGTCGACCACCTCGACCGCACGGATCCGCTCACGGGCCAACCGGATCGGCGGCCACCAGGGGCCGGCGAAATCGACACGGACCTGCTCGTCGGTGACCGTGACGGTGACACGCCGGAAGGGCGCGAGCACGGCAGCGGTGACGGCGAAAGCGGGCACCATGGTGAGCATCCACGGGCCGACGACGACGGTGAGAGCGGCCGTGACGATGGCCGCCGCCACCAGTCCGGCGCTCAAGACGACGAACAAGGTGCCACGCGCCGACCCCGTCCACAGGGGCCGTCCCGGACGGCCGACCGATGTCATCGCCGCCACTGTAGGACGTGGCGGACGCCCAACGGATGGCCTCAGGCCGGCGCCGCCACCACCGGTTCCGGGCCCACGTAGCGGGCGCTGGGACGGATGATGCGGCCCCGCGACGCCTGCTCGAGCACATGGGCGGTCCACCCGATGGTCCGGCTGACGGCGAAGGTCGGGGTGAACAGG
>RFFY01000326.1 GCA_003697065.1 Actinomyces sp.
ACGAGCAGGACCGCACCGCCGGCCAGCACCAGCAGGGGCAACAGCCCCTGCCAGTCGACGTCGGGCGTGGGGACGGAGCCGGGTTCGAGCTGGGCCAGCATCATCCGTGCGCCTCCTCGCCGATCCGGGACAGGTCGCCGACGTCGACGCGCGGCGCCACGACGGGGACGGGTTCGTCGAAGTCCTCGACGTGGGCGTCGACGTGGGCGACCAGGGCCGACACCGCCGGCTCGATCCGGTCGAGGACCGGCTTGGGGTACACCCCGAGGAACACGATCCCGACGAGCAGGGGCGCCAGGGTGAGGGCCTCACGCCACGTCAGGTCGCGGATCTCGGCGTTGGGGCCCTCGGCGGGACCGTGGAAGACCCGTTGGTAGGCCCACAACAGGTACAGGGCGGCCACGATGACACCGGTGGCCGCCACCACGGCCCACCAGCGGTGGGCGACGAAGCCGCCGAGCAGGACGAGGAACTCGCCGACGAAGCCGTTGAGCCCGGGCAGGCCCACCGACGACAGCATCACGACCATGAACACCCCGGCCAGCAGGGGGGCGGGCTTCTGGAGACCACCCAGGGCGGCGATCTGGCGGGTGTGGCGCCGCTCGTAGATCATCCCCACCAGCAGGAACAGGGCCCCGGTGGACAGACCGTGGTTGACCATCTGGAGCAGGCCGCCCTCGAGACCCTCCCGGTTCAAGGCGAAGGTGCCGAGCACGATGAACCCGAGATGGGCCACCGACGAGTAGGCGACGAGGCGCTTGAGATCTCGTTGCATGGTGGCGGCGACCGCTCCGTAGAGGATCCCGATCACCCCCAGGGTGATGAGGACCGGGGCGAAGAACACCGCCGCTTCGGGGAAGAGGAAGATCCCGAAGCGGATGAAGCCGTAGGTGCCGAGCTTCAGCATGATCCCGGCCAGGATCACCGAGCCCGCCGTGGGGGCGTTGGTGTGGGCGTCGGGCAACCAGGTGTGGAGGGGGAAGAGCGGCACCTTGACCGCGAACGCCAGAGCGAAGGCGCCGAACAGGAGGCGGGCGGTGTTGGTGCCGATCCCCTCGGCGCCCGCCACGTCGAGCAGGTCGAAGCTGGTGGTGCCCCCCGGTCCCGCCGCCGCCAACCAGGCCGTGGCGACGGTGGCCACCAGCATGAGCGCCGAGCCGACCATGGTGTACACGAAGAACTTGGTGGCGGCGTAGGCCCGGCGCCCGTGGCCCCACAAGCCGATGAGGAAGTACATCGGCACGAGGACGATCTCGAAGAAGACGAAGAAGGCGAACAGATCGAGGGCGACGAACACGCCCAGGGATCCGGCCTCGAGGACCAGGAGCCAGGCGTAGTAGGGCTTGGGGTCGTGTTCGGGTTCGACGCCGGCCAGCACCACGGGGAAGAGCAGGCCGGTGAGCACCACGAGGAACAGGGAGATCCCGTCGACCCCCAGGTGCCACGAGATCCCCAGTGACGAGATCCAGTCGGTGCGGTCGACGAACTGGAACTCGGCGGCCCGGTCGACGTCGAAGGCGGTGACCATCCACACGGTGAACGCACCGGTGGCCGCCGACACCACGACCGCCACCTGCTTGACGAGGTCGGGACGGGTGCGGGGCAGGAGTGCCACCAGCACGGCACCGGCGGCGGGGAGGACCACCAGGGCGGTGGCCACCGGGAAGCCGACGGCGCCGGCGGCGGCGAGGAGGCTGGTCGACATCACAGGCTCGACCTCACGAGGAACCAGACGAGAAGGGCGACGGCGCCTCCACCCACCCCGACGGCGTAGGACCGCACGAGCCCGGTCTGGAGGCGACGGAGACGGCCGCCGGTCAGGCGGACGAGGCGGGCCACGCCGTTGACGGCACCGTCGACCACGACGGCGTCGACGGTGGCGATCCCGTCGAAGAGACGTCGACCGGGACCACCCATGAAGGCGGTGACGGCCTCGTCGTAGTACCACCCGTGGGCGAGGATCCGCCGCTCGAACACACGGGGCGGAGGCCGGAAGCGCAGGTAGGCCGACGCGGCCACCACGATGCCGATCAGACCCCCGACCACCGAGACGGCGGCGAGGGTCCACTGGCCGGCCCCGCTCACGGTCAGGGCGACCTCGTGGCCGAACAGGGCCGGCTCGAGCCAGTGCTCGAGGAACTTGACGTCGCTGGAGAAGGGGAGGTTGAGGGCACCGCCCACGACGGCGAGACCCGCCAGGGCCACCAGGGGCACGGTCATGGTCCAGGGTGACTCGTGGGGGTGGTACTCGCGACGGGCGCGCACCTCGTCGGGCAGCTCGTCGGGGTCGAGTTGACCCAGCGCCGGTGGGGCGTCGAGGCCGACCTCGATCTGCAGACCGGCTTCGGCGGCGGTGGCGACCCGTTCGATGTCGGCGCGGGCCGATCCGGCCGCGGCCCGGGCTTCGTCGACGGCCTCGCCGGCGGCGGTCACGGCAGCCTCGGCCTTCTCGAGGGCGGCGCGGGCCTTGGCCAGGTTCTTTTCGGCCTTCTCGCGTCCGTCCTCGTCGACGGCCTCGAGCTCGGCGCTGCGGTCCGCGACCTTGGCGGCCGCCTTGTCGCGCTTGTCGATGGCGGCGGCCATGGCCTCCTCGGCGGCCGCCACCTCGGCCTCGGCGGCGCTGGCGGCCTCGCCGGCCCGGGTCAACTTGGCGTCCCAGGCGGCGGCGATCTCGTCGACGGTCACGTCGGCGTAGCGGTAGCGGCCGAAGAAGGTCATGAAGACCTGGCGGCTCATGTAGAAGGCGGTGAGCACGGCGGTCACGAGCCCGATCGCCCACAGGGCGGGACTGTCGTCGTAGGCGAAGGCGAGGATCTCGTCTTTGGACCAGAAGCCGGCGAAGGGGGGCACCCCGGCGATGGCCAGCCAGCCCACGATGAAGGTGGCGGCGGTGACGGGCATGAAGCGCCACAGACCCCCGTAGCGGCGCATGTCCTGCTCGCCGTTCATCCCGTGGATGACCGATCCGGCACCGAGGAAGAGCAGGGCCTTGAAGAAGGCATGGGTGACCATGTGGAAGATGGCGGCCACGTAGGCGCCGGTCCCGACGGCCAGCACCATGTACCCGAGCTGGCTGATGGTCGAGTAGGCGAGGACCTTCTTGATGTCGTTTTGGGCGATGGCGATGGTGGCCGCCACCAGGGCCGTGATCACCCCGACCCACGCCACCAGAGACGGCGCCCAGTCGGCGGCCTCGGCGATGAGCGGGTTGACCCGCACCAGCAGGTAGACGCCCGAGGTGACCATGGTGGCGGCGTGGATGAGCGCCGACACCGGAGTGGGACCGGCCATGGCGTCGGGGAGCCACAGGAACAGGGGGATCTGGGCCGACTTGCCGGTGGCGCCGAGGAAGAGCAGCACGACGATGGCGGTCGCCGTGGTGGTGGCGAGGGTGCCGGCATGGCCGAAGAGGTCGACGTAGCGCACCGAGCCCACGGCACCGAAGGCCAGGAACATGGCCACCATGAAGCCCCAGTCGCCGACCCGGTTGGTGAGGAAGGCCTTCTTGCCGGCGCTGGCGTTGGCGGGATCGGTGAACCAGAAGGAGATGAGCAGATACGAACACGCCCCGACCCCCTCCCAGCCCAGGAAGGTGAGCAGGAGGTTGTCGCCCAGCACCAGCATGAGCATGGCGAACACGAAGAGGTTCAGGTAGACGAAGAAGCGGGGGAAGTCCTCGTCGCCGTGCATGTACCCGATCGAGTACAGGTGGATGAGGGTGCCGACCCCGGTCACGAAGAGGGCCATGGTGATCGACAGGGGATCGGCGAGGAAGCCGACGTCGACCTCGAAGCGGCCCGCCGCCACCCAGGTGAACAGGGTCTGGACCACCCGGCGTTCCTCCGCCGGCCGGTCGAGCAGGCCCAGCCACACCACGGTGGTGGCGACGAAGGAGGCGGCGGTGGCGAGGGTCGCGACCCACCCGGCGAGGGGTTCGCCGAGCCGGCGGCCCGCCACCAACAGCACGCCGAAGCCGGCGAGCGGCAGAGCGGGGATCAACCAGACGAGATCGGTCACGATCAGCCCCTGAGCACGGACAGGTCGTCGGCGGTGGCGCCCGGACGACGACGGTTGATGGCGACGACGAGGGCGAGGCCGACGACGACCTCGACGGCGGCGACGACGAGGACGAAGAACACGGCGGCCTGGCCGCCCACGTCGTCGAGCTCGGCGCCGAAGGCGACGAAGGCCAGGTTCACGGCGTTGAGCATGAGCTCGACGCACATGAACATGACGAGGGGGTTGCGCCGGACGAGCAGGCCCACGGCGCCGATGGCGAACAGAGCCGTCGACACGACGAGGTACCAGTCGGTCGTGAGGTCCATCAGGCGCTCACCTCCCCGGCCGGGTCGGGTTCGGCGTCCTCGTCGGCATCGGCCCCCGGCGGCGCCGCGGGCGGCACGGCGAAGGAGTCGGGTTCGGGATCGGGCAGGGGCTCGACCCGGCGACGTGTCAGCGCCACCGCACCCAGAACGGCGACGGTGAGCAGGGCGGCGGTGAGCTCGAAGGCCAGCACGTGGCGGGTGAACAAAGCGGCGGCCAGGGTCTCGATGTCGGTCTCGTCGCCGCTCACCCGTCGCAGCAGACCGGGTGCGCCGGTCAGGGCGTCGGTGGCCACCAGTCCCGCCGTCAGCAAGGCGGCCACGAGGCCGGCGCCGATGATCACCGCCACCGGCCTCTGCCCGGCGATGGGCTCGACCCCCAGGGA
>RFFY01000039.1 GCA_003697065.1 Actinomyces sp.
CCCCCACCAGCACCACCAACGAGGAGTTCCGGTCATGGCCCAGACCGCTCTGCGCGGCAACCCCGTCCACACCCGCGGCGACCTTCCCGCTCCCGGCCAGAAGGCCCCCGCCTTCACCTTGACCAAGGCCGATCTCAGCCCCCTCAGCTCCGCCGACCTCGCCGGCCGCACCATCGTGTTGAACATCTTCCCCTCCATCGACACCGCCGTGTGCGCCCAGAGCGTGCGGACCTTCAACGAGCGCGCCGCCGGCCTCGACGGGGTCACCGTCGTGTGCGCTTCGGCCGATCTGCCCTTCGCCCTCGGGCGCTTCTGCGGGGCCGAGGGCATCGAGAACGTCGAGGTGGGCTCGACCTTCCGTAACCCCGAGTTCCTCGACGACTACGGCGTCGGCATGGTCGACGGGCCCCTGGCCGGCCTGTGCGCCCGCTCGGTCGTGGTGATCGGCCCCGACGGGGTGGTGCGCCACAGCGAGCTCGTCCCCGAGATCGCCCAGGAACCCGACTACGACGCCGCTCTCGCCGCCGCCACCGGCTGAGCCGCGGGAACTCCCGCCGCCACCGGCTGAGCCCCGGGCTCACGAGGGGGTGCGCAGGTCGAGGCGGTAGACGTCGGCCAGAGCGGCGAACAGGGCCGGCTTGGCCGCGGCGAGCTCGTCGGGCCGGCAGAAGAAGGTCTCGCTGGCCACGGCGAAGAACTCCGCCGGGCTGGCCCAGGCATAGGGACGCAGAACGGCGTCGGACGGGCGTTCGTCGGTGTGGCCGTACTCGTCGGCCATCACCTCGTCGAAGGCCGCGGCCCGCTCACCACGCAGGGGCGGGCGTCCGTCCGACCAGCCGTCGGCCGAGTCGATCTTGTGGGCGAACTCGTGGATGACCAGGTTGCGGCCCCGCTGGGGCAGGCGGCTGTCGGCGCGGGCCCGCTGCCAGTCGACCATGAGGGGGCCGGTCCCTCCGAAGGCCTCGCCCGACACCAGACCCCCGGAACGGACCACGCCGGTGACCGGGCCGGCGTGGCCGCTGCCCGCGGCCCGGGCGGGACCACGGCGCACGATCACCGAGCGGACGTCGCGGTAGGCGTCGAGGCCCAGCTCGAGCACGGGCAGGGCGGCGTTGGCGGCCACGACGCCCACCACGAGCGGGGTGAGCTCCAGACCCACCCCCTCCCAGCGCACCGCCCGGGCGACCTCCAGGGTGCGCTCCACGAGGCGCCGACGCCCGTCGGGGTCGAGGCGGGCGGCCAGAGCCACCTCCGGGGGCGCCCCCGGCGACGCGTCGTCGGCGCCCACCAGGGCCTCGACCAGGGTCCGGTCGGGCAGGAGTCGGCTGCCGCGTGGGGGGCGCCGACGCCACAGCACGGTCAGGCGCCGGACAGGATGCGGTCGGCGTTGTCGAGGAGGCGGTCGATGCGCTCCATGACGCCGGCGGCCTCGGCGGGATCCTGGTCGCCCATGGCCCCGAGGGCGTAGCGCACCCGGACCCCCTCGGAGATGCAGGCAAGGCGCCAGTACTGGAAGGCGATGTACCAGTCGAGGCGGGACAGGTCGCGGGGGCTGCGCTCGGCGTAGCGGGCGATCACCTCCTCGGCGGTCCCGAACCCCTCGGCGGCGGTGGGGACCTCGGGGAAGGCGGGACGGGGGGAGTCGGCGTCGCCCCACCACATGACCATCCCCGCCAGGTCGGCGAGCACGTCGCCCAGGGTGCACAGCTCCCAGTCGAGGACGGCCGCCACGTGGCCGTCGTGGCCCATCATGCAGTTGTCGAGGCGGTAGTCGCCGTGGACGATGCCGGCCCCCTGCTGGGGTGGGATGTCGGCGGCCAGGCGGTCGTGGAGCTCGTGGAGCAGGGGCAGCTCGCGGTCGGAGCCCTCGTCGACCTGACGCTTCCAGCGCCGGAGCTGGCGGGCGACGTAGTCCTGCTTGCGGCCCAGGTCGCCCAGGCCGACGGCGTCGGGGTCGAGGGCGTGGAGGTCGGCCAGGGTGTCGACCAGAGAGCGCGTCATCACGGGCCGGACGGCGGGGTCCACCGTCTCGGCGATGGCCCGGTCGCGGACCACGATCCCGTCGACCCAGCCCATCACGTAGAAGGGCGCCCCGTTGACCGACTCGTCGGTGCAGAGCCCGACCAGGGGCGGGACGGGCACCGGGGTGTCGGTGAGGGCGGCGATGATGCGGTGCTCGCGGGCCACGTCGTGGGCCGAGGCGAGCACGTGGCCGGTGGGCGGTCGGCGCAGCACCCAGCGCCGCCCCTCGGCGTCGGTGACCCGGAAGGTCAGGTTCGACCGGCCCCCGGTGATGAGCTCGAAGGACAGGGGCCGGGCGAGGTCGGGGACCCGCTCGGCGAGCCAGGCGGTGACCGGCCCCGGCGAGATGCCCGTGGGTGCCTCGGGTGCCGTGGTGTCGCCGCCGGACCCGCTCACGCGGCACCTCCGGGTGCCAGGGCGGCGAGGGCGTCGGGGTCGATGGCGCCGGGGGCGTCGGGATCGGTGGGTAGGACCTGGATGCACACATGGTCGGCGCCGGCGTCGCGGTGGGCGTGGATCCGGGCGGCGATGGCGTCGGCGTCACCCCAGGCGACCAGGGCGTCGACCAGGCGGTCGGAGCGCTGGGCGATGTCGTCGTCGGAGAAGCCCAGGCGCTTCCAGTTGTTCGTGTAGTTGGGCAGGCCGGCGTAGAGCTCCATGGCGGCGCGGGCGGTGGCCCGGGCGGTGGCGGGATCGGTGGTGAGCACGCACTTTTGTTCGACGCACAGGAGCTTGCCGGGCCCGAGGATCTCGCGTGCGGTCTCGGTGTGCTCGGGTGTCGTCCAGTAGGGGTGGGCGCCGTCGGCGCGTTCGGCGGCGAGGGCGAGCATGCGGGGCCCCAGCGCCGCCAACAGGCGGGGCGGGGGCGCCGACGGGGGTGGAGCCGTATAGGGCGAGGCGTCCATGGCGTCGAGATAGCGGCGCATGGTGGACACGGGGCGGGAGTAGTCGAGCCCGCGGAGTCCCTCGACCAGGGGGGCGTGTGACACGCCGACACCCAGCACGAAACGCCCCCCGCTCTGTTCGGCCAGGGTCAAAGCCGCCTGGAGCATGGGGCCGGGATGGCGGTGGTGGATGTTGGCGATACCGGTGGCGAGCACGAGGCGTTCGGTCTCGGCCAGCAGGAGGGCGGCGTGGGCGAAGGGATCGCGTCCGACCGTGTCGGGGATCCACAAAGCCGAGTAGCCGAGTTCCTCGAGGCGGCGGGCGAAGGCGACGGCGTCGGCGGCGCTCAGGCGGTCGGTGAACTGCCAGACACCGAGGGTGTCGAGGGTGGCGGCGCTCGGGGAGAAGCTCGACTCAGCCAAGGGCGCCCCTCTCTTTCAGCTCGGCGATGCGGGCGTCATCGTAACCGAGCTCCCTGAGCACCTCGCCGGTGTGCTGGCCCACCTCCGGGGCCCGGGACGGGAGCGGTGGCCGCTCCCCGTCGACGAACACGGGCAGGGGCATCTGCTCGGCGCCCAGGGCCTCGGCGGGCCAGAAGCCGAGGCGGTGGCGGAACTGGGGATCGTCGGCGACGGAACGGGTGTCGTTCACCGGGGCGATGGGGGTGTTGTGCTCGCGTCCGAACTCGAGCCACTCGGCGCTGGTGCGCGAGCGGAACACCTCGCGGAGGATCTCGTGGAGCTCCCGGTTGCCCCGGGCGTGGTCGGCGTAGGTGGAACCCGGCCACCGCTCGAAGAGGTCGGGGCGCCCGATTCCCTCACAGAAGTTGCGCCAGAAGGCCTGCTCGGAGGCCATGAAGAGCACGTGACCGTCGGCGGTCTCGTAGATCTGGTAGCGGACGCCCTCCCACATGCCGGCCAGGCCCGGCGGCCGGCGTTCGAGGTCGTCGGCGGGGTTGCCGGTCACCTCGGATTCGGGACGCAGGTAGGCCCGTTCGGTCTCGATGCGGTACCAGTCCATGTAGGCGGCGGCGTCGGACTGGGCCAACTCGAGGGCGCAGCCCTCCCCGGTGGCCCGGGCGTGGATGACGCCGGCCAGCACGGCCATGGCGGCCAGCAGGGGGCCGGCGTTGATGCCGATGTTGGGCATGTCGGGCGGGATGCGGCAGAAGCCCTCGTCGTCGACGACGGGGCGGATGAGGCCGGCCCAGGTGTCGTAGGCGATGCCGTGGCTGGGCATGTCGGCGTAGGGGCCGGTGGCCCCGTAGCCCGAGAGGGTGCAGAACACGATGCGGGGGTTGATCTCGCGGAGGCGCTCGTAGCCCAGCCCCCGCCGGGCCAGCGAGCCCGGGCGCATGGCCTCGATGACGACGTCGGCGCCGGCGACGAGGTCCTCGTAGACGCCCACGCCCTCGGGGGTGCGCAGGTCGAGGGTGATCGAGCGCTTGCCCCGGTGGGTGTGCAGGTGCAGCAGTGACACCCCCTCGACGATGGGCCAGGTCATCTCGCGGATGTAGTCACCGCGGGGCGGTTCGACCTTGACGACGTCGGCGCCGAGGTCGGCGAGGAAGGTGCCGACGAGTCCGGGCCCGAGCAGGCTCGACTCGATGACCCGCACGCCGGCGAGCAGAGCGGCCGGCGAGGGCGATGGCGGCGGGGTGGGGGAGGCGTCGGTGGGGTCGTCGGTGGTGTCGTCCACGGCCTCACCGTAGAGAGCGGGGGGCCCGGGGTCGAAACGCGAGGGGGCGGCGCTCGCGTCCGCGGGGCGGGGGTGACGGAATTCCGATCGGAGAGGTCGTCAAAGGCCCACCGTCGTGGCAGTGTGGGGCCCCAGGGAACGCCGACGACGGGAGAGGCCCGTGGAGATCGCCGAGTCGATTCTCGACCTCATCGGGGAGACACCGATGGTGAAGCTGAGGCGCGTGGCGGCCGACGTGCCCGCCACCGTGGCCGCCAAGGTCGAGGTCACCAATCCCGGCGGAAGCGTGAAGGACCGCCCCGCTTTGGCCATGGTCCTCGACGCCGAACGGCGGGGCCTGCTGAAGCCCGGCGGCACCATCGTCGAGCCCACCTCGGGCAACACCGGGGTCGGGCTGGCCATCGTCGCCGCCCAGCGCGGTTACCGGTGCGTGTTCGTCATGACCGACAAGGTCAGCCCCGAAAAGGTCGACCTGCTGCGGGCCTACGGGGCCGAGGTCGTGGTGTGTCCCGTCGCCGTGGCCCCCGACGATCCCCAGTCGTACTACTCCACCGCCGAGCGGCTCGTGCGCGAGATCCCCGGCGCCTACCGGCCCGACCAGTACTCCAACCCGGTGAATCCCCTGTCCCACTACGAGACCACGGGCCCGGAGATCTGGCGCCAGACCGAGGGCCGCCTCACCCACTTCGTGGCCGGCGCGGGCACGGGGGGCACCATCTCGGGCGTCGCCCGCTATCTGAAGGAACAGAACCCGGAGGTGCAGATCGTGGCCGCCGACCCCGAGGGGTCGGTGTACTCCGGCGGCAGCGGACGGCCCTACCTCGTCGAGGGCGTGGGCGAGGACTTCTGGCCCACCACCTACGACCCCTCCCTCGTCGACCGCACCATCGCCGTCCCCGACCGGGAGTCCTTCCTCATGGCCCGGCGGGTCACCCGCGAGGAGGGCCTGTTCATCGGGGGCTCGGGCGGCACCGCCGTGCAGGCCGCCCTGTGGGTGGCGGCCGAGGCGACCCCCGACGACCTCGTCGTCGTCCTCATCCCCGACTCGGGCCGGGGCTACCTCTCGAAGGTGTTCAACGACGACTGGCTGGCCAACTACGGCTTCCTCACCGCCGACGGGCCCGTGGTCGGTGACGTGCTCGCCGTCCGTCGCCGCGACATCCCCGAGCTGGTCTACGTCCAGCCCCACGAGTCGGCCCGCCACGCCATCGACCTCATGCGCACCCACGGGGTGTCCCAGCTCCCCGTCGCCAAGGGCGAGATGCCCCTGGCCGCCGCCGAGGTCATGGGTGCCGTCAACGAGCTGCGCCTCATGGACATGGTCTTCGACTCGCCCGCCGTGCTCGACAAGACCGTCGAGGACGTCATGGGTCCCCCGCTGCCCACCATCGGGATCGGTCAGCCCGTCGCTTTGGCCGTCGAGATGCTCGACACCTGTTCGGCCCTGCTGGTGCTCGACGGGGGCCGCCCCCGGGCCGTCATCTCCAGCAGCGACCTGCTGAGCTTCTTGACCGCCGGTGGGCAGGGGAGGAGCTGACGTGGCCGACGACGCCTTCGCCGATCCGACCGCGTACGGGTTCGAGACCCGGGCCATCCGGGCGGGCCAGCCCCACGATCCGACCTCGGGGGCGGTCACGGTCCCCATCAGCCTCGCCACCACCTTCGTGCAAGACGAGGTGGGCCGGCACCGGGGCTACGAGTACAGCCGCACCGGCAACCCCACCCGCACGGCGCTCGAGGCGTGCTTCGCCTCCCTCGAGGGGGGCGCACACGGCCGGGCCTTCGCCTCGGGCATGGCCGCCGAGGACGCCGTGTTGCGCTCCCTGCGGCCCGGCGACCATCTCGTGCTCGGCGACGACGCCTACGGGGGGACCTACCGCCTCATCTCGCGGGTGATCGCCCCCATGGGGGTCGAGTGGAGCGCCGTCGACCTCACCGACCTCGGCGCCCTCGAGGCGGCCCTGCGACCCGAGACCCGCTTCGTGTGGGCCGAGACCCCGACCAACCCCCTGCTCACCGTGGTCGACATCGCCGCCGTGGCCGAGGCCGCCCACGCCGTGGGCGCCCGCCTCGTCGTCGACAACACCTTCGCCACCCCCTACCTGCAGAACCCCCTCGCCCACGGCGCCGACGTCGTCGTGCACTCCACGACGAAGTACGCCGGCGGGCACTCCGACGTCGTCGGGGGCATGGTCGTCACCGACGACGACGAGCTGGCCGAGGCCGTCGCCTTCGTCCAGAACGCCGTCGGCGCCGTGCCCGGCCCCTTCGACTGCTACCTCACCCTGCGGGGCCTCAAGACCCTCGCCGTGCGCATGGAGCGCCACATGGCCAACGCCCGCGCCGTCGTCGATCTCCTCGTCGACCACCCGAAGGTGGTCGAGGTCCTGTGGCCGGGCCTGCCCGGTCATCCCGGACACGAGGTCGCCGCCCGCCAGATGCGGGGCTTCGGGGGGATGGTGTCGTTCCGGGTGGCCGGGGGCCGCGAGGCCGCCACCCGCGTGGCCGCCTCCACCCGGGTGTTCCAGTTGGCCGAGTCCCTGGGGGCCGTCGAGTCCCTCATCGAGCATCCCGGGGTCATGACCCACGCCTCGGCCGCCGGGTCGCCCCTGGAGGTGCCCGACGACCTCGTCCGGCTCAGCGTGGGGATCGAGACCACCGACGACCTCGTCGCCGACCTGGCCCGGGCCCTGGACCTGCTCTGACCCCGGAGGCGGACCTCGTCGCCGCAGACCCGCTGGCGCCGGACCCGCGCCGGCCCTGACGCGGCGCTCACCGCCTCCTCATACTCTCCTCACGTCCGGTGCCGATCATCGGACCATGGACACACGAGCACAGATCGCCTGGCTGGCCCGGCGGG
>RFFY01000327.1 GCA_003697065.1 Actinomyces sp.
CCGAGCCTCCGGGCTTCCGCAAGCGGGTGCCGGGTCAGGCCATCGCCGGCACCCGCAATCCGGCGTCGGCGGCCGCCGAGGGCGCCTTCCGTCGCCTGCCCGACGCCCCGACGGCGCCCCGCGACCCCTTCGCCGAGGCCGAGCAGAGGCGCCGGGCTCTGGCCGGACTGCAGGCGGCGGTGCGTCAGGGGCGGACCGGCGACGCCGCCGGGAACCGGCCCGGCCCCTTCCCCGACGGTTCCGATCCCCACCGACCCACCAGCGACGACCGGGAGTGAGCGATGCAGACGACCCCTCTCAGCAGCGAGGCCACCAACTTCAACTGGCTCGTCGAGAACTTCGTCGAGAACACGCCCGGTGTGGTCGACGCCGTCGTCGTGAGCGCCGACGGGCTCCTGGTGGCGATGTCGCGGGGCATCGGCCGGGCCGGCGGTGACCAGCTGGCGGCAGTGACCTCGGGCCTGACCTCGATGACCGGGGGGGCCGCCCGCTGCTTCGGCGGCGGCGACGTCGAACAGATCCTGGTGGAACTGGCGGCCGGCTACATGCTCTTCATGTCGATCGACGACGGATCCGCCTTCGCCGTGCTCGCCCGGCGGGACGCCGACGTGGGGATGATCGGCTACGAGATGACGATGCTCGCCAAGCGGATGGGCAAGGTCCTGACCCCGGCCCTGGTGACCGAGCTCCACAACGCCCTGCCCGCCACCTGATCACGCCATGAGCGACACCGGCCCCGACACCCCCGAGCGTTTCGTCCGCCAGTTCGCCCTCACGCGGGGCCGTGCCCGTCCCACCGCCGATCTTCCCCTCGACACCCTGGTGGAGCGGCGTCCGGGACCGGCCCCCGAGCGGGGCCTCGATCCCGAAGCGGCCCAGATCCTCGAGCTGTGCCGCGAGACCCTGTCGATCGCCGAGATCAGCGCCCACCTCGGCGTGCATCTCGGCATCGCCCGGGTGCTCGTCGCCGACCTCGTCGCCCGGGGCCTGGTCCACGTGTCCGACCGACGTCCGACGGCCGAGGGCCCGTCCCTCGACGAACTGGAGAGCCTGCTCCATGACCTCATCGACTACTGAACACGCCCCGGCGTCCACCGGCGTCACCAAGCGGTCCCAGAAGATCCTCGTGGCCGGCGGTTTCGCCGTCGGCAAGACGACCTTCGTCGGTGCGATCTCGGAGATCACCCCGTTGACCACCGAGGCGCCCATGACCGAACGCGCCATCGGTGTCGACGACGTCGGCGCCGTCCGCACCAAGACCACGACGACGGTCGCCATGGACTTCGGCCGCCTCACCCTGTCACCGGAGACCATCTTGTACCTGTTCGGGACCCCCGGTCAGGACCGCTTCTGGTACATGTGGGACGAGCTCGCCACCGGGGCGGTGGGTGCCGTGGTGCTCGTCGACACCCGTCGTCTCAGCGACTGCTTCGCCGCCATCGACTACTTCGAGCAGCGCTCCCTGCCCTACGTCGTCGCCCTCAACATGTTCGACGGCCAGCTCGTCCACGAACCCGACGCCGTCCGTGACGCCCTCAGCGTCGACGCCCGGGTTCCCATCGTGGCCTGTGACGCCCGCGAACGCAGCCAGGCCAAGGCCGTCCTCGTCGAGGTGGTCAAGACCGCCATCGGCGCCCGCTCCGGCCGGCCCTAGACCTGCGCGGGGCTCCGGTCCCCTAGTGTCGGGGCCGTGATCGCCACCGGCTCCGGTCCCGGGACCCGGCGTCTGCTCGGCGAGCTGAGGGGACCGCGCCACCTCGTCGACGAGGTGATCGACGAGCTGGCCGCCATCGCCGGACGCCACGGGGGTGCCCTGACCCGGCGCGTGGACGCCGTCAGGGGCGGTCCGGCCGGAGGCCTCAGCGCCTTCGTCGTCGACTTCCCCGCCGCCGCCCACCTCGCCGCCTTCCTCGAGGATCCCGAGCGGATCGCCGCCTCCGACGAGCCCGGCGTCGCCCTGGTCTGGAAGGCGGCTCCTCCACCCCACGCGGGCCACGCCACCGACCCCGTGACCCCCCTCCCCACGCCCGAGGGTCCGGCGTGACGCGGCCGCCGGCCCTGCGGGTCGGCCCCTCCCCCATCCACGGACGGGGCCTGTTCGCCGGCGAGGCCATCGCCGCCGGCACGGTCATCGGACGTTTCGAGGGCCGTCGCGTCGACCGGGACGGCCCCCACGTCCTGTGGATCCGCGACGCCGACGGGGGGTGGTACGGCATCGAGGGCCGCAGTGCCCTGCGCTGGGTCAACCACGCCGACGAGCCCAACGCCTCCTTCCGAGACGAGGAGCTGGTGGCCCTGGTCGACATCGCCGCGGGTGAGGAGATCACCGTCGACTACGATCCCGACGAGCTAGACTGAGTCCAGATGTCCGCGCCCCCGCCCCTTCTCGACCGCCTCCGGACCCGGGGGTGGCGTCTCACGGCCCAGCGCCGCGTCGTGGCTGAGGCCATGACGGGCGACAACGTCCACATGACCGCCGACGAGGTGCTCGAGCGGGCCCGGCGCCTCCTGCCGGAGATCTCCCGGGCCACCGTGTACAACACCTTGAACGAGCTGGTCGAGCTGGGTGAGGTGGCCGAGATCCCCGGTCCCGACCGGGTCCGCCGCTACGACCCCAACGCCGTGGTGCCCCACCAGCACCTGGCGTGCGAGGTGTGCGGGGGCCTGTGGGACGTGCACGCCGAGGGCGTCGAGGCCCTGCATCCGGATCCCGCCGCCCTCGGCGACTTCGAGGTGGCCTCGACCGTCGTCACCTTCCGCGGGGTGTGCGCCGCCTGTCGCGGCCGCTGACGCCAGCCGGCCCCCGACGGCGCTGGAGCGGACCCCGCCCGGGGCCCGACCAGCGGGTCGTGGCCAGCTGATCACGGACCCAGGCGCGGGCGGTGGTGATGGCGTCACCGACCTGCGCGCCATGGGCCAGGCCGGCGGCGACGGCGGCGGCGAAACTGCACCCCGTGCCGCGCACGTGGGGAGAGTCGATCCGCTCCCCCGTGATCACCTCGACGCCGGCGTCGGTCACGACGACGTCGCCCACTCGCACCCCGTCGTCGGCCCGGGTCACGACCAGGTGGCCGGCGCCGAGGTTCGCGAGGGCCCCGGCGGCGGCCACGACCGCGTCCACGTCGTCGAGGGCGCCCGCCGGGAGTCCGACGAGCAGAGCCGCCTCCTCCCGGTTCGGGGTGGCGACCGTGGCCCCCGCCACCAGGGCCCGCACCGCCTCGAGGTGCTCGTCGTCGCCGAGGCGGCGCCCCGTCCCGGTGACCAGCACCGGATCGACGACCAGCGGGGTGCCGAGACGACGGAGGCGGTCGGCGACCACCCCGACGCTGTCGGCGCCGGGAAGCAGACCCGTCTTGACCACGGTGGGAGCGAGCTCGTCGACGACGGCGTCGATCCCGGCGGCGAGATCCGCCGGGGGCGTGGGCGTGACGCTGTCGACCCGGTCGAG
>RFFY01000328.1 GCA_003697065.1 Actinomyces sp.
CCTCCCGGGACGAACTCGACGCCGGCGATCCCGCCACCGTCGCCACCATCCACGAGGCGATCGACGCTCTCGACCGGGGCGAGATCCGGGTGGCCGAGGTGGGCGAGGACGGTGGTGTCACCGTCCACCTGTGGGTCAAGCACGCCATCTTGTTGCTCTTCGGGGTCGCCGAGATGACGGTGCACGAGGTCGGCCCCTTCGAATACGCCGACAAGATCCCCCTCAAGCGGGGTCTGGCCGCCCAGGGTGTACGGGCGGTGCCCGGCGCCATCGCCCGGTGGGGGAGCCATCTCGAGCCCGGCGTCGTCTTGATGCCCAGCTTCGTCAACCTCGGGGCCCGCGTCGGGGCGGGCACCATGGTCGACACCTGGGCGACGGTGGGTTCGTGCGCCCAGATCGGCGCCAACGTGCACCTCAGCGGCGGAGTCGGCATCGGCGGGGTGCTCGAACCGCCCCAGGCGGCGCCCGTGATCGTCGAGGACGACTGCCTCATCGGCAGTCGCTGCATCGTGGCCGAGGGCGCCCGGGTGGGACGCGGCAGTGTGCTGGGCGCGGGGGCCGTGCTGACCGCCTCCATCCCGGTCATCGACGTCGAGACGGGCGAGGAGCTGTCGCGGGGGGTCGTGCCTCCCTGGAGCGTGGCGGTGGCGGGGACCCGACCCCGTTCCTTCCCCGGTGGCGAGTTCGGCCTGCCGGCGGTGCTGGTGCTCAAGCGCCTCGAGGAGGGGGAGCGTCACGACAAGGCGGCCCTCGAGGGCATCCTGCGCTCCCACGGCTCGGCGGTGTGAGCGAGCCCGGCCACGCCGTGCCGGTCGACGGCGACGCCCTGCTGGCCGACACGGCCCGCCTCGTCGACGTGGCCTCCGTCAGCCACCACGAAGGCGACATCGTCGATCTGCTCGAGAGCGAGCTGGCGTCGCTCGACCATCTCGAGCTCGTGCGTGTGGGCGACAACCTGGTCGCCCGCACGACCCTGGGTCGGCCGAACCGGCTGATCCTGGGTGGGCATGTCGACACCGTGCCGCCCCACGGCAACGACGCCGCCCGCCTCGAGGGCGACGTGTGCTGGGGTCTCGGTTCGGCCGACATGAAGGGCGCCCTGGCCGTCTACCTCGACCTGGCCCGGCGGGTGGTCGAGCCGGCCGTCGACGTGACCTACGTGTTCTACGCCCGCGAGGAGGTGGCTCTCGAGCACTCGGGTCTACGCGAGCTGGCCGAGGCGCGCCCCGACCTGTTGGGTGGCGACGTGGCCCTGCTGGGCGAACCCACCGGGGGCGCCCTCGAGGCGGGGTGTCAGGGCAGCGTGCGGGTGCGGGTGGTGGTGCGGGGCGAGAGGGCCCACACGGCGCGGGCGTGGACGGGCCGCAACGCCATCCACCGCCTGGCCGACGTGCTGGCCGTGGTGCGCGAGCACGAGCCCCGGCGGCCCGAGGTCGAGGGCTGCCGCTACCACGAGGCCCTCCCGGCCGTGGCGATCGAGGGGGGCGTGGCGGGCAACGTCGTCCCCGACGAGGCGTCGGTGACGGTCGCCTACCGCTTCGCCCCCGACCGCGACCCGGCCCAGGCCGAGGCCTGGCTACGCGCCCTGCTGGGCCGGGTGCTCGAGCCCGACGACGAGATCGTCGTCACCGACGTGGCACCTCCCGCCCGTCCCGGCCTCGACCATCCCCTCGTCAGGCGCCTGGTGGAGCGCCACGGGGTCGAGGTGCGGGCGAAGCTGGGCTGGACCGACGTGGCCTTCTTCGCCGAGCGCGGTGTGCCGGCGTCGAACTTCGGTCCCGGCGACCCCCTGGTGGCCCACACCGCTCGCGAGCACGTGACCCGCGACCAGCTCATGGGTGTCCATGCGGCCCTGGCCGACCTGCTCGCCCACGGCGCCTGAGCCCCCGCGAGCGCGCCCCTTGCTGGATCAGAGGCGGCGCATCACGGTGACGACACGCCCGTAGACGCGCACCTCGTCGGCGGGGAACTCGAGGGGCTCCATCGTCGGGTTGGCGGGCTCGAGCACGACGGTGGCGCCGCGGGGACGGAAGATCTTGACCGTGGCCTCCTCGCCGGGGATGCCGGCGACGACGATGTCACCGGGTTCGGCGGTGGGTTGGACCCGGCACACGACGTAGTCGCCGTCGTGGATCCCGGCCTGGATCATGGAGTCGCCCCGCACCCGCAGCATGAAGAGCTCGCCCTCGCCGGTGAGGGCGACGGGGACGGGCAGGAGCTCCTCGACGTTCTCCTGGGCGATGACGTCGGTGCCGGCGGCGACGTCGCCCACGAGGGGGACGTGGCGCACGGCGCCGCGGTCGGCGGTGAGCCCCGACACCGGGTCGTAGAGGACCTCGATGGCCCGGGGCTTGATGGCGTCGCGCCTCAGGTAGCCGCCGTCGCGGAGCTTGTCGAGGTGGGACTTGACGGTGGCGGGGGAGCGCAGGCCCAGGCGGGTGCCGATCTCGCGTACCGAGGGCGGATAGCCGTGCTCGTTCTGGTACTCGACGATGAAGTCGAGCACCTGCTGTTGGCGCTGGGTCAGGGGTGCGGCCATCGCTGTCTCCTCGTGTGGCTCCGATGGATGCAGACGATGCCGGCGCAGCGGGGAGCGGGCGCCGACGCCCCCGTGGAGGACGAGGGCGCAGCCGCCCGGTGGCCTTGACGGCGATCATCTGTTCGTGTCAGTGTAGCGAACATGTGTACGATTGTGGTGGATGTTCCGGCCCGGCTGGCGGGTCCCGGCCGATTCGACGGTGTGCCCGCAGAGGCACCGGTCGCCGGGCGTGTGGTGGTGGCACCGGGGCAACACATGTTCGCCGAACGGGCGTTCGGACGCAAGCACCACGTCGCCACCGGCTCCGCTGGCGGTCCGATCGGACCTCGTCGGGGGGTCGGCGCCGGGTCGGGCGCCGGCGGTGTCACACCCCCCGGTCACCCTGGTGTCATGCACGATCAGCTCATGGATCGGTCCGTCACGGCGGGCCAGCGCCTGCCCGCCCACGTGTACCGGCGCCGCCGCCTGGCCGTGGCCGCCATCGTCGTGTGCGTCCTGGCGGTGCTCGCCCCGGTCGGCCTGTCGGGCGCCGTGGCCGGCGGGGCGACCGGTCGGGTCGACGCGGGTGCGGCCCCGGCTCCCGCTTCCCCCGGCGGCGGCGAGGGCGCAGCCGTCTACGTCGTCCAGCCCGGCGACACCTTGTGGAGCATCGCCCGGTGCCTCGACCCCGACGCCGACCCCCGTCCCCTCGTCGCCGAGTTGTCGGCGTCGAACGGGGGACCGCTGCTGCGGATCGGCCAGCGCCTGGTGATCCCGGCCTCGGTGGCTGCGGCTCCCTGTCGATGAAGCGGCCGGGTCAGCGTCGGCGGACCCAGCGGCCGAAGAGGTTGGACTCGTCGTCCACCAGGAGCCGGTCGAGGCGGAACGCCCGGGGGAAGTCCACGTCGGGGCCGTGGGCGAGGCGGGCGCTCGAGCCCGCCACCATCACCGCCGCCACCGACCAGCACAGCTCGTCGAGGAGGTCGGCGGCTACGAAGGGCCCGTTGAAGCCGGGGCCACCCTCCACCAGCACCACGTCGCCGCCGCGGCGGGCGCAGACCTCGACGATCTCGGCCGGGTCCGGGCGCGGCACCTGCGACATCACCACCTCGGCCCGGCCCGCCAGGGCCGCGAGGCGGTCTTGGTCGGCGTCCCGACCCGCCACCACCACGACGGGCTCCTCGCCCGGTGGGGGGGTGGCGAACATCTCGGCGTCGGCATCGAGCTCGCCGCGGGCGGTCACCACGGCCAGGCGGGGGACCGGGGTCCGGCCGGCCTCGGCGCGCACCCGGGCCACCTCGGCATCGACGCGGGGCCGGCGGTACCCCTCCGCCCGCGCCGTTCCGGCCGCCACCACGATCCAGTCACAGCTGGCCCGCACGGCCCGGAACACCCGCCGATCGCCGGCGCCGCCCAGTGCGCCCGAGACCCGGTCGGGTCCGGCCGCCGTCGCCCCGTCGAGCGAGGTCACCATGTTGAGCATCACCCAGGGCCGGGTGCCGACGCGGGGGCGCGGGTCACGCGGGTACACCTCGAGGGGCTCGACCTCGTCGCGGAAGTCGGGGTGGATCTGGCGCACCGGACCCACGCTAGTGCCCGCCCACGATCGGCCCCGGCGACCGCCCACCGTGGTGAAGGGCACGAAAGCGACCGCGGTGGGTGCCGATCCCCAGGCCGACACGAGATCTGTGGACGGAACGGGCCCAATCCACCGCGAATCCACACCCCGCCCCCTTTTGGTCCACAGGGCCCGCGTCGTAGCGTCGACGACGCCGTGGAGGACGGGTCGCTGGACGGTGGTCCGGGAACCGCAACGAAAGACGACGGTCGCCAGACCTTGGGGGCCCCGGGACGGTCCGGGGAAGCAGTGTCGCGGGCCTGCCCGCGGTGCGCCCTCTGACCCGGTCGGCCCGTCCTCACGGCGGGTCCCACCCGACGCGAAACACACTAGTGTGATTCGCGGGTGGGCCGTACCGGCCCGGGGACCGTAGGCGGCGTCCCG
>RFFY01000329.1 GCA_003697065.1 Actinomyces sp.
GGTCGTAGCAGTCGCCGAAGGTGCCCACGACCACGTCGAAGTCGACCTGGTCGTAGGCAAGGTAGGGCTCGTCGCGGCGCAGGTCGCGGGGCACCCCGGTCGAGCGGAGCAGGGGTCCCGTCGCCCCCAGGGCGATGGCCTCGGCGGCGTTCAGGACACCGACACCCTGGAGGCGCTCACGCCAGATGGGCTGGCCCGACAGGAGGGTGTCGTACTCGTCGAGGCGGGGCGGGATGATCTCGCACAGACGCTCGACGTCGGCACGCCAGCCGTCGGGGAGGTCGGCGGCGACACCACCGGGGCGGATGTAGTTGTGGTTCATCCGCAACCCGGTGACCTTCTCGAAGAAGCGCAGGATCTCCTCGCGCTCGCGCCAGCCGTAGATCATCATCGACACGGCACCCAGGTCCATGCCGTTGGTGGCCATGAAGAGCAGGTGGGAGGCCATCCGGTTGAGCTCGCACATGAGCATGCGGATCCAGGTGGCCCGGGGCGGCACCTCGATGCCCAGGAGGGTCTCGGTGGCCAGGGAGAAGGCCAGCTCGTTGAACAGGGGCGAGGCGTAGTCCATGCGCGTGACGTTCGTGCAGCCCTGCACGTAGGTGAGGCTCTCGCCCGTCTTCTCCATGCCGGTGTGGAGGTAGCCGATGACGGGCTTGGAGCGCAGGACCGTCTCGCCGTGCATCTCGAGCATGAGACGCAGCACCCCGTGGGTCGAGGGATGCGACGGACCCATGTTCAAGATCATGGTCTCGTCGTCGGAGGGATCGTCGGGGTCGCCGGCGAGGAGGGCGACCTCGGCCTCCGACATGCGCAGGACCGCCGACGGCTCGCGCCGCCGGACGCGCACGGCCGGATCGAGCGGGGCGTCGGATGCCGGGGCGTCGGGTGCGGCGCTGGTGTCGGTGCTCGTCATGGCGGTCAGTGGGCGTCGGGGGCCTTGAACTGGACGGGGATGCGGCCGATCTCGTGGTCCTTGCGCAGGGGGTGGCCGATCCAGTCCTCGGGCATGAGGATGCGGCTCAGGTCGGGATGGTCGGTGAAGGTGATGCCGAACATGTCGTACACCTCGCGCTCGAGGTTCTCGACACCGGGCCACACGTCGAACAGGGTGGGCAGGCGGGGATCGTCGGCGGGCACCTGGACGCGCAGGCGCAGGCGGCGGGCGCGGGCGACGTCGACCACGACGGCGACCACCTCGAAGCGCTCGGGATCGATCCCGGCGGGCAGGTGGCGGGGCGCGTCGTAGGTGAGGTAGTCGACGGCGGTCAGATCGACGAGGCTCGAGTAGCCCTCGGCGCGCAGGGCCTCGGCCACCTCGACCCAGTTCTCGCGCGTGCAGAACAGCACCGTCTGGCCCCGCGAGTCGCCCACGATGGCGCCGTGGCGGGTCTCGGGCTCCGGGGACGCGCTCGCCTCCGACGCTCCGGCCTCGGCGTCGACGGCCGCCGGGGTCTCGTCGCTCATCGCCGGCTCCCGACGGTGACCGGCGCCGTCTGACCGTCGCGCTGTTCGATGTGGAGCCCCGCCCCGCCACCGGAGGCGTCGCGGCGCTTCAGCAGTTCGCCGCTGGAGATGGCGTCGTGGAGGGTGAAGATGGCGTGCTGGAGGGTCTCGGGCCCCGGTGGGCAGCCGGGGGCGTACACGTCGACGGGCACGATCTGATCGACACCCTGCACGATGGCGTAGTTGTTGAACATCCCCCCGGTGGAGGCGCACACCCCCATCGAGATGACCCACTTGGGTTCCATCATCTGGTCGTGGATCTGGCGCAGGACGGGGGCCATCTTCTGGCTCACCCGGCCGGCCACGATCATGAGGTCGGCCTGGCGGGGTGAGGCCCGGAAGACCTCCATGCCGTAGCGGGCCATGTCGTAGTGGGCGGCGCCGGTGGCCATCATCTCGATGGCGCAGCAGGCGAGACCGAAGGTGGCGGGCCAGCACGAGCGGGTCCGCGCCCAGCGCACCAGGTCCTCGAGGCGCCCGGTGATGACGTTGTGGTGCAGTCCCCCGAGAGCGTCGGGGCGTACCTCGCCGAGTTCCATCAGGCGACCTCCTCGGCCGGGGTGGTCGGCACCACCGGCTCGGCGTCGTCGGGCGGCCCGAGGACGACCTCGTCCACCGGTGCGCCGGCGAGCAGACGCTCGACGAGTTCCTCCCGACCCTCCACCCCGACACGGCGCACGGTGGTGCCGGCCGTGCGCTCGACGGCGGGCGGGGCGACGTGCTTGACCGGACCCCAGTCCAGGGCGCCGTGCCCGATGAGGTAGACGAAGGACTCGAACACCGCCGCGGTGAAGATGAGCACGGCGACGAGGCCGAACAGGCCGAGGCCCCGGTGGGCGATGGCCCAGGGATAGAAGAAGATGATCTCGACGTCGAAGACGATGAAGATCATGGCCACGAGGAAGAAGCGCACCGGGAAGCGCTCCGGCGACTCGCGGGCGGGCACGATGCCGCACTCGTAGGGCTCGATCTTGGGGACGGTGGGGCGCCGGGGCGCCAGCAGTCCCGAGGCGACGAAGCTGACGGCGGCGAAGGCGACCGCCAGGGCGAACAGTGCCAGTAGGGGAAGGTACTGGCCCAGCACGGCTCAGGTCTCCAGTCCGGACTCCGCCAGGCGGGCCATGGCGAGCTTGTCACGCTCGTGGAGCATGGTGGCCAGGGCGGCGAAGATGAGGCCCGAGCCGATCGTGAACAGACCCGGCAGGAGTCGCAGGTTCCCGAGGTCGCGAACCATGACGATCGAGATGACCGGTTGGGCGGGATCGACCTTGGTGCGCGGCGGGGCCTGACCCGGGACGGTCGGCTGGTCGAGGGCGGGCTGGACCTGGACCACGGCGTAGTGGGTCGGGTGCGTGATGCGCACGGCGTTGCGGATCCAGGTCCAGATGCGGTCCCACCGGCTGGGGTTGTCGGGCAGGCCGGGCTTGCCGCCG
Source organism: Actinomyces sp. (assembly GCA_003697065.1). Lineage (GTDB taxonomy): Bacteria > Actinomycetota > Acidimicrobiia > Acidimicrobiales > Aldehydirespiratoraceae > J010. Next base: position 2,940 of record RFFY01000329.1, read on the forward strand.
ATGTCGTAGGCGTCGAGGACCTTCACGGCGCCGTCGGGAGCGAACTCGCTCTCGGCGAGGTACTCGAGAGCGGACGCCTGGGCCTCGCCCGACTGGGCGGTGGACAGGAGGCGCCAGCCGTCGATGTCGATGAGGCCGTCGTCGATCGCTTGTTGCACGACGTCGGGGAACACGGCCGCCATCTCCGACAAGGTGGCTTCGCGGTGACGGGCGTCGAGGTCAGCCACGAGGGCGTCGATCTCGGCGTCGGACAGACCGGCGATGAGTTCGGGATCGACGTTGTCGCGGGTGACGGGGCCGAACTCGGCGATCACGTCGGGATCGCCGGACAAGATGGCGAGCTCGTAGGGGCTGGGCGCCTGATAGGGGGTGGGCAGCAGGGTGGCCTGGTCGAGGGCGGCCTTGTCGAGGTCGCCCTCGACGATCTCGACGAGCTGCCAGCTCGGCGGGTCGCCGTGGTAGCCGATGCCCCGCACCCACCAGAAGGCGCCCATGATCGTCATCCAGGCGAAGAGACCGGTGAGGGCCAGCAGGGACGCCAGACGCACGCCCATGTTGGTGGCGAGGAGCAGCCACACCGAGCCCATCAGCACGACGACGCCGGTGAGGACGGCCAGGGCGCCCCGGATCTCGGGGTCCCAGGCGAGGCCGGCGAGCAGGTGCACGGTGGACATCACAGGCTCCTCTCGAAGGCGACGATGGCGTCGATCTGGTCGTCGGTGAGCAGGCCGGGCCAGGTCACGCCCAGGTCGTCGTCGGTGCGGGGTCCGAAACCGGGCATCTGACCGTTGCCGCCGTCGCCGCCCCGACCGTAGGGCTTGCCGATGGTCTGACCCTCGGTGATGAAGTCGGCGTGGGAGATGGCGGTGTCGAACACCCGACGGGTGACACCGTTGGTCAGGTTGGGGCCGAAGAAGCCGCCGCCGGGCACGTACTCGTCGAGGAGGGGCCCGGGGTGGCCGTCGACGTCGTCGGGGCCGTCGGTCGTGGCGTCGTAGGACCAGCCGAAGGTGTGGCAGCGGGCGCAGCCGAAGGCGCCCTGGCCGGCGGTGTTGTCGAAGAGCAGATGGCCGTACTGCCAGTAGAGCTCGTTGCCGGGGACCTTGCCGTCGGAGAGAAGTTCGAGGGCGGCGGCGCGCACGGCGCGGTCGTCGCCGGCGATGGAGGGGTCGGCGTCGACGGCCATCTGGTCGGCGCGGGCGCGCACGGCCTCGACCTCGGCCAGCCAGTCGTCGACGGCGGCGTCGACGGTGGCGGCATCCGCGTCGGCGAGCTCGGGGCGCTCGGACTTCAGCAGCTCGGCGACCCCGGCCCGCAGGCCGGCGTCGGCCTCGGCACGGATCTCGTCCTCGGGGATCTGGATGGAGCGCAGGTAGTGGATGATCTCGTCGATCTGCTGGACGGTGAGGGGCCCGCCACCGGGAGCGCCCCAGGCCGGCATCACCCCGTTGCGTCCGTAGTTCAACACGTAGCGGATCTCGTCCTCGCTGTAGCGGGACATGACGGTGTTCAGCGCCGGCGCCTTCCAGTTGACCTGGGCGATGAAGCCACCCGAGTCGTCGGTGAGGGTGGTGCTCACCACACCCCCGACGCCCTCGGGTCCGTGGCAGTTCACACACTGGGCGCCCTCGGTGTAGAGGCGCTCACCCCGGGAGGTGAAGGTGCGGTCGAAGCCCGCCACCCGGTTCTCCTGGCGGCCCGGTTCGCCCAGCCAGTAGAGGGGCAGGGCCACGCCGATCACGGTGAGCATGGCCAAAGCCGCGCCGAGGCTGCGGTCGAGGCGCCGGGTCTCGAGGACCTCGTCGGGCACGTCGTCGACCCGCCGGTTGGGGGCCAGGACGATCTCGGACCCGACCTCGGGCTTGGCACCCCGGAGGCTGAAGAACAGGTAGACGACGAAGCCGATGAAGACGATGGCCAAGATGACCATGCCCACGGTTCGTTGGGTGGAGGCGGCGAGCAGCATGAGACGTCGTTGTCGTGGCGGGTCGGGAACGGGGCGAGATTACTCGTGGGAGGCCGAACCGATGCAGTGGGGACCCTCGGCCTCCTGGCCGGTGGTGTTGGTCCCGATCGGCGGACCCTGGATGATGGTGCCGGTGTCGACGGTGAGCGAGCCGTCGGCGCCGATGCTCATGGCGAAGCGGTCCATCCCGCGGGGGGCGGGACCGCCCTTCTTCTCCCCCACCTGGTTGTACTGGGAGCCGTGGCAGGGGCACTCGAACCACTGGGAGGTCTCACACGACGGCACCCGGCAGCCGAGATGGGGGCACTTCTGGTACAGGGCGACGATGCCACCGTCGAGGCCGAGCTGGATGCCGGCGGTCATGCCGGCGAGCTCGGCCGGCGAGTACACCTCGAGGGCGTTCTCGACCGCCCCGTTGGGGTATTCGGTCAGCCACATGCGCCCCTCGGCCTTGTACAGGAAGCCGTTGTTGGCGCGGATCTCGGCCAACAGGTCCGAGACCAGCCCGACCTTGATCTTGGAGCCGAACCCCCCCGACAGCTGGGGCCACAGGAAGGCGATGACCGACGCGCCGAAGCCGGTGAGCCCCAGACCGAACATGGCGATGATCGAGCGGTTGAAGAACTGGCGCCGGGTGACCCCGAGGGCATCGGGATCGGGGGGAACGAAGGGCGCCGGCGGGACGCTCTCGGTGAGGACCACCTGACGACCACCGAGGCGGCGCTCGAGCTCGGCCGCCTTTTCGACCTCGCGGCCGCTGAGGCGCTCGGGCAGGGTGGCGGGTGGCGAGCCGGCGTCGCGGGCGCGGGTCTCACGCGACAGGGTGCCGACGGCGGCGTCGGTCTGACGCCGACGCGTGGCGGTGAAGGTGGCGATGGCGGCCAGCACCACCAGCACGGCGATGGCAACGGCGACGGTCATGGGCGACCTCCTCGGTCGGATCCGACGGCGGGACCGCGCCGGCGGCCCCCTCCCAGTGTGACGGCCCCCACGGGCCCTGCGGGGCGCGAGGGTCGGCGGGGCGTCACAGCCCCGGGGGCGTGACCGGAGTCGGTCGTCGGGGTGGCGGTCGACGGGGACATCACAGCTCGAAGAAGAGGCCGGCCTGCCAGGGGAACACGAAGTTGAAGCCCGGCCCCCGGAAGAAGGAACCGATGATCACCAAGGTGGCCCAGAACATGAGGTGGACCGTCATCAGCGAGATGGCGAACTTGCGGTCCTCGGGCTTGGGTGAGGGGTTCTTGTCGATGTAGGGGGCGAGGATCAGCACGAAGATGCCGATGCCGGGGATGGTCACCCCCGCCACCATGGGGTGGAACATGGTGAGCAGCTCCTGCAGGCCCAGGAAGTACCAGGGGGCCTTGGAGGGGTTGGGGGTCTGGTTGAAGTTGGCCAGCTCCAGCAGGGGGGCGTTCACGAAGATCGAGAAGATCAAGGTGAACGCCGTGATGAACAAGGCGGCCACGAACTCGACGACGAGGAGGTGGGGCCAGGTGTGGACCTTGTCCTGGGGCTTGGCCTTGACGTCCTGGATGGAGCCGGCCTTGACCACCGTCAGGAGGCGCTGGGTGTGGCCCTCGGGGCCACCGGCCACGGGCGGCCCACCGGCGGGGGTGGACGGCGCCGCCGGGGCGGCGGTCGCCACGGCACCGCCGGACTCGCCGCCGCCCTCGCTCTTCTGGCGGGCCGCACGCGAGCGTTCGAGCAGGTGGGCGGGGATCTTGGACGCCGCCTCGCCGGCGGCGGCCTCGTCGCCACCCGCTGCCCCGGACTCGGCGGCCTTGGCGGCCTTGGCGGCCTGGGCCTTGGCGCGGGCCTCCTCGGCCCGCTTGCGCAGGTGTTCGGGGACCTCGGTCATGTGTCGTGTCTCCTTGTTCCCGCGTTCGGCCTAGAGCGGACCCGAGATGCCGCCGTCCTTGCGCACCCGCCAGAAGTGGATGGCCATGAAGATGACGGCGACGAAGGGCAGCATCAGCACGTGCAGCACGTACCAGCGCAGGAGGGTGTCGCTGCCGATCTCGACACCCCCGAGCAGTACGAAGCGCACCTGGTCACCGAACACGGGCGTGTAGCCCATCATGTTCGTACCCACCGTGACCGCCCACAGGGCGAGCTGGTCCCACGGCAGCAGGTAGCCGGTGAACGAGAGCAGCAGGGTGAGGGTGAGCAGGATCACCCCGATGACCCAGTTGAACTCCCGGGGGGGCTTGTAGGCACCGTGGTAGAAGACCCGCGCCATGTGGAGGAACACCGACAGGACCATGAGGTGGGCGGCCCACCGGTGCATGTTGCGCACGAGCAGGCCGAAGGTCACCGAGGTCTGGAGGGACTGGATGTCGGTCCAGGCGTTGGCGGCCGTGGGCCGGTAGAAGAACATCAAGAAGATGCCGGTGACGGTCAACAAGATGAACAGGAAGAAGCTCAGCCCCCCCAGGCACAGGGTGTAGCTGACCTTCACCGCGTGGCGCTTCACCTTCACCGGGTGGAGGTGGTACAGCACGCTGTTCATGATCACGTAGGACCGGTTGCGGGGACTGTCGGTGTAGCCCTTGCGGAAGATCGATCCCGGTCGGAAGATCGAGTTCCAGGCCTGGGAGCCCTGGATCTGGTCGCCGAGCTGGGACAGCTGCTGCTGGAGCCGTTCCGGCAGGGGCGCCTTGGTCTGGTCGATGTCGGTGGCCATGGTGGTGACCGTCTCCTCCTGACGGGTCCTCGGAGCCGACTCAGGCGAGTCGCATGCCGTAGCCGTAGCCGTGGCTGTTGGTGCGTTGGTGGGGGTCGCCGGTGGGCGGGGGATCGCCGAGCTTGCCGAGGATGATCACCCCGGTCGGGCAGCGATCGACGCACAGGGCGCAGCGGGTGCACACGTCGTCGTCGATGAGGAAGACGACGTTGTCGTGGGGATCCTCGCCCGGCAGGTCGGCACCGACGGCCTCGTCGACGGCGTCGGTGCGGACCATGTGGATGCACTTCCACGGGCAGATGTCGACACAGCCCTCGCACATGATGCACTCGGACTGGTCGATGTGGATGAACTGCTTGGGCTTGACCGCCCGTGACAGCCAAGCGGCGTCGACCTCCTGCAGGACGTAGTCGTCGCGGAAGGTCGGCAGGGGCGGGTTGGCGTCGGGGATGCTCATGCCGGCGCTCCCTCGCGCACCAGGGGACGACCGAAGGTCGAGGTCTCGACGGGCTCGGCCGGCTTGCGGCCCCGGTTCTGCCACAGGGCCCACAGGCCGATGTTGGCCCCGAGGATGGCCCCGTAGATGGCCACGGCGATGATGTCGCGGATCACCAGGTAGGTGATGGTGACGGGCAGCCAGCCCCCGCTGGCCTCGGGCTTGAGGATGTCGCCGGGGCCGAAGACGAGCTTGTCGGCGCGCCAGCCGAGCTCGTTGTCGGCCCAGGTCAGCCAGTAGTGGGGCACCACGCCGTAGGACCAGAACATCAAGAAGAAGACCACCAGGGCGCCGACCATGGCCTCGCCCCAGGTCAAGGGAGCGCCCGCGGGGCGTCGCCGGCTGTAGGCGACGATGCCACCGGCGACGACGAGGGCGACGATGACGGAGGCGGTGAAGGCGACCACGTGGGGCTCCCGGTCGAGTGTCGTTGGGCGGTCGAGTTCGTAAAAGCGCTCACGAGTCTAGACCCGCAGGCGCGGGCCGCTCGGATCGGGCAAGGGTCTACCAGACACCCCCACCCCGCGACACATCCGGCGCCCGCTTGGCCGGCGGCGCGAGACTGCCCCTATCGTGGCGCCGTCCGGTGGGCCCCCACCGGCCCACGATCCACGCCCGTTCGACGCCGGAGACCACGGTGACCGAGATCCCCGAGCACCTTCTCGCCCGTTCCCGAGCCCGCCGCGCCGCCATGGGCGGCGACAGCGGCGGCGAGGAGAGCGGGGCCACCGCTCCGGCTCCCGCCGCCAGCGCCGCCCCGGCGCCGACGCCCGCTCCCGCCGCCCCCGCCGAGCCCGAGCCCGAGCCCA
>RFFY01000330.1 GCA_003697065.1 Actinomyces sp.
GCCGGAGCGGGCGAGACGGCGGCGCTGTTCGGCGAGCAGGGATCCCGCCCCCGCCCCGGTGCTCTCCAGGGCCCGCAGGAGGGCGACCAGGTTGCGGTCCCGTCGCCGCTCGAGTTCGCGGACGTCAGCGCCGTCGGACCGCTCGGCCTCCTGGCGGGCGATGGTGGCGACGAGCTCGTCGTCGAGGTCGGGCACGTCGGTGAGACGGGACCAGGGCCAGGCGAGGGCGGGCCCGAACTGGCGCAGGAAGTGGGCCATGCCGCCCTCGCCCCCGGCGATCCGGTAGGTCTCGAACAGGCCCATCTGGGCCCAGCGCAGTCCGAAGCCGAAGGTCATGGCCTCGTCGATCTCGGCGGTCGTGGCCACGCCGTCCTCGATCAGCCACAGGGCCTCACGCCACAGGGCCTCCATGAGACGGTCGGCGATGAAGGCGTCGATCTCGACCCTCACGTGGAGGGGATGCATGGACACCGACCGGTAGGTGGCCATCGCCGTGTGGACGGCGGCCGGATCGGTCAGTTCGCCGGCGCACACCTCGACCAGGGGCATCAGGTAGACGGGGTTGAAGGGGTGCCCGACGACGAGACGCTCCGGATGGCGCAGCCCCGCCTGCAGGAGGCTGGGCCGCAGGCCCGAGGTGGAGCTGGCGATGACGACACCGGCGGGGGCGTGGACGTCGATCTCGGCGAGCACCGCCCGCTTGACGTCGGGGTCCTCGGGGGCGCTCTCCTGCACGTGGATCACCCCGTCCACGGCCTCGCCCACCGAGGCGACGAGATCGACGGGGGCCGGGCGGGAGACGAGGCCGAGCTCGTCCCAGGCCCGGCAGGCGTTGGCGAGGACGGCCTCGAGCACGCGGCCAGCCGTGGGAGCCGGGTCGACGACCCGGACCGGATGGCCGTGGAGGGCGAAGCGGGCGGCCCAGGCGGCGCCGATCACGCCGGCGCCGACCACGGCGACGGGCTCGCCGTCGGCGGGTCCCGACAGGTGCGGGGTTGCAGCGGGGATCACGAGGGCGGGGTCAGATCGAGGGCCGCCCGGACCTCGTCGGGCCCCATGATCTCGACGTTGAGAGCCTCGAGGATCCGCACCGCCCGCTCGACGAGCATGGCGTTGGTCGCCTTCACGCCCTTGGCCAGGTAGAGGTTGTCCTCGAGTCCCACTCGGACGTTGCCGCCAACGAGATGGGCGAGGGCGACGAAGTCGAACTGGTGGCGGCCGATCCCGAAGATCGAGAAGGTCCAGTGGTCGGGGACGTTGTTGACCATGGCCATGACGGTGTTGAGGTCGGGTGGCGCGCCCCACGGGATCCCCATGCAGAGCTGGGCCAGGACGGGGCCGTCGAAGAGACCGCGGGCCTCCATGTCCCGGGCGTACCAGAGGTGGCCGGTGTCGAAGCACTCGAGTTCGGGACGGACGCCGAGCTCGGCGAAGTGGCGCGCCATCTCGTCGAGCTGGGCCGTCGTGTTGGTCATCACGTAGTCGCCCTCGCCGAAGTTCATGGTCCCCATGTCCAAGGTGGCGATCTCGGGGCGGCACTCGCGGATGTGGGCCATGCGCTCGGTGGCCCCGGCGAGGTCGGTCCCGGCGGGATCGGGGGGCAGGGGCTGCTCGACCCCGCCCAGGGTGAGATCACCGCCCGTTCCCCCGGTGAGGTTGAGCACCACGTCGGTGTCGGCCGAGCGGATCCGGTCGGTCACCTCCCGGTACAGGTCGAGGTCGCGGCTCTGGCGGCCGGTGTCGGGGTCGCGGACGTGGCAGTGCACGACGGCGGCGCCCGCCTCGGCCGCTTCGATGGCGGAGCGGGCGATCTGCTCGGGGGTCACCGGTACGTGGACGGACTTGGCGACCGTGTCGCCACCGCCGGTGACGGCACAGGTGATGAAGACGCTCACGGGACCTCCCCGTTCGTGGCGGCGCGGGTGAGCACGCGTAGTCGTGAGTACACCTCGTCGTTGTCGAGATAGCAGCCGGTCAGGGCCCGGGTACCGCCACCGTCGATGGCGCCCCGGCCGTGGAGGATGCGCCGGTTGTCGAAGGCCACGAGGTCGCCGGGCCGGAAGGGGTAGCGCATCTGGAAGGCGTCGGAGGCGGCCACCCGGGCGAAGGTGCGCAGGGCGTCGTAGGCCCGGCCCACCTCAGCGGGGTCCATGTCGGGGAAGGCCCGCACCGGGTGGAAGGCGCGCACGGTCAGGGGCCGACCCGGGATGGCGTCGATGATGGGTCCGGACCAGCGGTGGTCGTGCTCGGGCGAACGGTCGAAGAAGATCCAGCGCAGGGTGGTGAGCGCCTCGTGGGCGTCGGGATGGGAGCGGGCGAGCTCGGCCACCACGGCGAGCCCGTCGCTCATGTGGCTGAAGCCGGCGTGACACGTGTTGACCCGACAGTGCAGGAACTGGAAACCCGGGGGCGTCTCACGCGTCGGCAGGTCGGTGTGGGCGGGCAGGGGCAGGTTCGTGTTGGCCGTGCTCGACGGGTCGACGTCGACGGTGACCGACCAGGTGATCCCGAAGTTGGTGTCCCGCAGGGCCCCGATGTGGGCGGCCACCCGTTCGACCACATCGGAGCTCGTGGGCAGGCCCTCGAGGCGGGCCAGTCCCCGCCGGCACAGGAGTTCGAGGAAGGAGCGCAGGGCGACCGGATCGCCGGCCAGCACCGGGGGTCCCGGCAGGGTGGGTGGCTCGCTCAGCTCGGCTGTCGTCCACGGCTCGGGGTCGGGGATGAGGGCACCGGGGCGGTGGACGCCGGCGGCGACATGGCGCAGCCAGCCGGCGTGGTGGCGCGACACCTCACCGTGGGCCCAGGTGGCGAGGAGGTGTCCGTCGTCGTCGGGTCGGACCCCGACGAGCACATCGGGCGGGGGCAGCTCGGCGGGATCCAGCATGCCCTCGCGGGTGCGCGGCTCGATGGCGGTACCGAAGCGGTTCTCCCACAGCCACAGGGCATGGACCGTGAGGTGGGTGCCGTCGGGCCAGTCCAGGGTCACCAGGGGCCCGTCGAGGGTGGCGGCGGCCAGGGGGACGACCCGGTAGCGGTGGAAGTCCGGGGTCGGGGGCTCGCGACGAGACCCGGCGGCGGTGACCATCGAGGGCGCGGGTCCGGGGGTGCCGTCGATGGCGGGATGCTACACGGCGGGGGTTCCCGTGTCGTCGCTTTCGACGACCCGGGCACGACGACGGGCGAGGCGGTGGCGGACGCGACGACGCAACTCGACCAGGCCGAGACCGGCCAGCAGGACGGGGACGACCGAGAGGCGGCCGGCGAAGGCCATGAAGGCGGCGACCAGTTCCTCGGCCCGACCCGTGGTGGCCAGCGAACCCGTGCTGCCGATGTCGCCCACGGCGGGCCCGAAGGTCGACACGGCGCTGACCCCTTCCCAGCAGGCCTCGACGACGTCGGCGCCGATGAGAGCGAACAACAGGGCGGACACGGCGACGAGTCCGACGTGGGCCACCTGGTAGCCCGAGATGCGTTCGAGGGCACCCTCGTCCACGGCGCGCCCGTCGACGCGGACGACGACGACCGAACGGGGAGCGAGCTGGCGGCGCAGATCGCGCAGGGTCGAGGCCACGAACATCCGGGTGCGCAGGAGGCGCAGCCCGCCCCCGACGGAGCCGACCATCGACCCGGCGGCCACCAGCAGCAACAGCAGCATCGACGGCCCCCCGGGCCAGTGCGCCCAGTCGACCACGGCGTAGCCGGTGGTGGAGGTGGCGGCGGCGACCGTGAACAGGGCGTCGCCGACCGACAACCCGTCGACCGTCACGACCAGCCACGCCGTCGACACGGCGAGGGTGGCGAGATAGAGGCGGACGCCCGACGAGCGCAGCACGGCGCGCCACCGGCCCTGCACGATCCACCACCAGGCGAAGATGCTCGCCCCGGCGACGATCATGCCTGCCGTGGCGACCACCCGGGGACCACCGCCGAGATCCCCGAAGGATCCGGCGTGGCTGGACATCCCCCCGGTGGAGGCGGTGGTCATGGCGTGGACGGCGGCGTCGACGGCCCCGAGGCCAGTGGCGGCGTAGGCGACGGCGAGGGCGGCGGTGACCCCCAGGTAGAGGCCCCCGATGCGGCGCCGGCTCTGCACGGTGCTGCCGAGCAGGAGGCCCAGGGTCCGCCCGCGGGGGGCTCCGGCACCCCCGTGGGACTCGAGCAGGTCGGGATCGCCGGCCAGGCTGCTGGCCTGAAGGGCCTGGGGGAAGGCGACGACGAGGGCGAGAAGGCCCACGTAGCCACCGATCCACTGGGTGGCGGCCCGCCACAGCTGGACGGGGACGCTGAGACCCCCGGGGTCGATGCTCGTGAGGGCGGTGGTCGTGAACCCGGCGGTCGACTCGACCACGGCGTCGAGCACCGAGTCGAGGGCGCCGGTGGCGAGGTACACGACGGTGCCCAGAGCGATGAGGGACAGCCACACGACGACGAGCCCGGTGAGGATGTCGCGAGGGCGGGGATGGGCGGGTCGCACCAGGCGACGCCGCCCCGCCAGGCCCACGGCCACGGCGAGCGCCGAC
>RFFY01000331.1 GCA_003697065.1 Actinomyces sp.
CGACCGGTGGCGGGGGCGGGGGAGGGGGCGGCCAGGCCTCGTCGCCACGCAGAGCGGCCACGACGGCAGCGAGGTCGGGGGCGCAGAGCACCCGCCCCGCCGCCACCAGCTCGGCGACCGCCACGTCGGCCGGTGCCACGGCCACGCGGCCGGTGGTGAGGGCGTCGACCAGGGGGAGGATGCCCGGCACGGGCCGGACCGAGCCGTCGAGGCCGAGCTCGCCCACCAGGCCCAGGTCCTCGACGGACCCGGCCGGCAGCTGGCCGGAGGCGACGAGCACCCCGACGGCGACGGCCAGATCGAGCCCCGACCCCGCCTTGGGGAGCCCGCTCGGGGCCAGGTTGACGGTGATGCGCCGCTGGGGCCACTCGAGTCCCGCCGAGACGACGGCGGCGCGGACGCGATCGCGCGACTCGCGACAGGTGGCGTCGGGCAGGCCCACCACGGTGAAGGCGGGCAGACCGTTGGCGACGTGGACCTCGACGGTGACGGGATGGCCACCCACCCCGACCTGGGTGGCGGCACGGATCGTGGCGAGCACGGGGACCTCCGGATCGACCGGCGTCAGCCGGACCGTGATCCCCGTCGGGCCGGGAACGAGCCGGGATCATCATGGCCCGGGGGTGTGACAGGCCCGCCCCGGACCCGGCGCCAGGCAGTCAGAGGGTGGCTCAGAGGACCTCGCGGGTGAAGCGCACGACCGCTTCGATCTCGGCCTCGTCGAGGACCCCGCCCCACGCCGGCATCCCGCCGCGCCCGTCGGTCACGACGGCCACCTGGTCGGCGATGTCCGGATAGGCCTCGACGACCGCCCCGCCGCCCAGACGCGGACCCCGTCCACCCTCGCCGGCGCCCCCATGGCAGCCGGCGCAGCGGTTCCGGTAGATCTGGCGGCCCTCCACCAGCACCGGATCGGGTTCGCCGTCGGGACCGGCGGGAACCTCGGGCGTCGCCGAGGCGCAGGCGGCCGCCAGGAGCATCACCGCCACCGCCGTCCCGACGCGGCCACCGCGACGGGGACGGGTCGTCACCTCGTGGGTCACGATGCTTGCGGGACCGGCCACCCGGGCACGCTAGCGAGATCGGCGTCACCCCCGGTCCGAGGCGCCGGTCACAGCCCACCCCGGCACCGCCCTGCCCCCAGGCGCCGCTCACCGCCCACCCCGGTAC
>RFFY01000332.1 GCA_003697065.1 Actinomyces sp.
AGCCGCATCGCCACCACCGAGACCTCCGTGGAACGCCTCCGGTCCCTGCTCGCCGAAGCGGCCGCCATCGACGACATCGCCGTACTCGAGAGCGAACTCCTGAAGCGTGAGACCGAGCTCGAGCAGCTCCGGGGCCAGCTCCGCACCCTGCAGGACCGCGTCGCCTTCGCCACCATCACCGTGACGATCCTGCGACGGGCGTCCGTCGCTCCCGCCGCGGGCCTCGATCTCGTCGCCTCCCTCGACGAGGACCGCGCCCGGCCGTGCCCCGGGCGGGGCGCACTGTCGGTGGGTCCCGACGACACCGTGGTGTTGTGCTTCGAGGTCGTCAACACCGGCGACGCCGACCTCGTCGACATCACTCTCGACGCCTCCCGCCTGCGCCTGCGCGCCGGCGACCTCGAGGTCCTCGACGGACCGGGCCTCGAGCGGCTCGCTCCGGGCGACACCCTCGTGGTGGCGCACCGGGTGACCCTCGACGACGGCCGCTTCGCCCTGCTCGACGCCCGCGGCGGTATCGAGATCGCCCTGCGGGTGAGCGCCACCCCCGTGGACCCGGCGGGCCAGCGCTTCGCCGAGGTGGCCAGCGGCGACACCGTCGTCCTCGACGTGGCCGAGGCGGCGGACCGGCCCGGCTTCACCGACGGCCTCGCCGGTGGGTGGACGGCTCTCGGCTGGGCGGCGAGCCTGGCGCTCCTCGTGTTCGGGTTCCTGGCGCCGTGGTCACCGCTGGTGGCGGTCCTGGCCGGGGTGGTCGTCTGGCGACGGCGCCGCCACACCCCGTACGCTCCGCCCGAGGCCGGGGAACCCCCGGTCCCCGCCGGAGATCCGCCCGGAGCGTGAGGGAGGCGTATGGCGAACATCCCGGTCCCCGAGCGCAACAAGGAAATCGTCGCCCGCTTCTGGGAGGCCCTCTACGCCCACGACTGGGAGTCGGTGGCCACCTTCTTCACCGACGACGCCAACTACAGAGATGTCGGGATCGGCGAAGCGGGCGGGGGCGCCCACGGACCCGACCAGATCGTGGCCCGCCTCCGCCTCGGCCTCGACCCCGTCGAGCGCCACGTGCACCGACCCGGCCGGGTCGTGGCCGAGGGTGACGTGGTCGTCACCGAGCACGCCGAGGAGTGGCACTTCGGTCCCGACGATGTGGTCGTGCACCCCTTTTGTTCGGTGCAGGAGCTCGACGACGAGGGTCGCATCCGGCGCTGGTGGGACTATTCGAACATCGCCAACCTGCTCGACAACGCCCCGTCCTGGTGGCTCGAGCACATCGCCGCCGGCTGGCGCGAGACGCTGGGCGAGGGCGAGGCCGACCCGACCGTGTGAGAGCCCGGCTCAGGCCGCCGTCAGGCGCAGGGTCCGCTCGTCACCGCCCAGCCCGCCCCGCTGCAGGGCATCGAGACGACGGGCGACCTGGCGGGGGGTGAGACGGGTCAGGCGGGCGAGGGCCCAGAGATCGCCGTCGGGTACACGCAGCACCGCCTCCCGGGGGCCCCGCCGCAGGAGGCGGATCAGGTCGAGGTAGCGCTCCAGCACGTGGTCAGCGGTGGCGCACGGGGGAAGGCCGACCGACAGGTGACCGATGCTCAAGGCGAAGCGGTCGGCATGCAGCGACTCGGGGGGCGACACGGCATCCATACCCCCGCAGCGAACCCCAGGCGGGCACCGGCCACAAGAGGCGGACGCGTCATTCCGGCCATGACGACGGTCCCGGGATCCCGGTCACACACCGGCGAGCCGACCGGGCCCCGCCGTCGACGACCGGGATCTGGCCTCCATCGACCATGGCCCCTAGGGTCGACCCACCCCGAGCACGGAGGCGTCATGCAGACCCTGCGCACACCCGACGAGCGCTTCGAGAACCTGCCCGACTTCCCCTTCGCCCCCCACTACGCCGAGATCCCCGACACCGAGGGCGGGACCCTGCGGGTCCACTACCTCGACGAGGGGCCACCCGACGCCGCGCCCGTGCTGCTCCTGCACGGCGAGCCGTCCTGGTCGTTCCTGTACCGCCACATGATCGGGATCCTCGTCGACGCCGGCCACCGGGTGGTCGTTCCGGACCAGGTGGGTTTCGGTCGCAGCGACAAGCCCACCCGCCCCGACGACTACACCTATGCCCGCCACGTGACCTGGATGTCGAGCCTCGTGTTCGACGTCCTGGCGCTCGACCGCATCACCTTCTTCGGCCAGGACTGGGGCGGCCTGGTCGGCCTGCGCCTCGTCACGGCGCGCCCCGAACGCTTCGCCCGTGTGGCCCTGGCCAACACGGGGCTGCCCGACGGCGATCACTCCCCGTCGGAGGCGTTCCTGGCCTGGCAGCGCTTCTCCCAGACGGCGCCCGAGTTCCCCGTCGGCCAGATCATCGCCGGAGCCTGCGAGACCGAGCTGGCGCCCGAGGTGGTCGCCGCCTACGACGCCCCCTTCCCCGACGACACCTACAAGGCCGGGGCCCGGGTCTGGCCCTCCCTGGTCCCGACCTCGCCCGACGATCCGGAGGCAGCGGCCAACAAGGCGGCCTGGGAGGTCCTGCGCCGCTTCGAGGCTCCCCTGCTGTGCTGCTTCAGCGACCGCGACCCCGTGACCGCCGGGGGCGACAAGCCCTTCCGCACACTCGTGCCCGGCGCCCGCGACCAGCCCCACACGACGATCGAAGGGGCCGGTCATTTCCTCCAGGAGGACAAGGGCCCCGAGCTGGCCCGTCTGCTCGTCGACTGGATGGGCGCCACCCCCTGAACGGGGCCGGTCAGCGTCGCCGAGACGGCGAAACTGCCTCGAGGGCGGCCAGCACCAACGATGCCCCCACGAACGCCACCAGGATCGACCAGGCCCCGAAGCGGGTCAGGCCACGCTGGCCGGCGGCGTTGAACAGGATGCCGCCCAGCACCCCACCGAGCATCCCGATCAGGAGAGTGAAGCCACAGCCCCGCCGGCCGGTCCCCACCACCGTCCGAGCCAGCGAACCGGCGACCAGGCCGACGACGATCAGGGCGAGAAGTCCGATGGCGCCACCCTAGCTCGACGAGGGCTCGGCGGTATCCGGCGACCGCCATTCCAACACGACGAAGGCACCCATGCCGGCCGGGTCGGTGAGAGCCTCGGCCTCGGCGACGCGGCTACGGGCCCGCAGGGCGGCCAGGTCGCCGACGGCGGCCCGCTCGGCCCAGATCCGCCGTCCCTCGGCGACGAGCTCCGCCAACCCGTACCTCTCCAGGAAGGCGGCCTGGGTCGTGATGCGCTCGGCCCGGTGGTCGGCCTGGAGCTGGTCGACGGCGACATCGGTGGTGATGTCGCACGAGCCGGGGTCGGCCAGCCAGTCGGCGGCCTCGTGGCGCCGGTGGGTCCGCAACCAGGTGCCGCGGCGGGCGAGCTCGAGGGTGGGCGCCCCGTAGTCGAACACCACGAGCCGGCCCCCCGGCACCACGAGCTCGAGTGTCTCGGCGATCCAGCGCCGGGCCCGCTCCTGCACGGGGACGCGGGTGCCCGGCTCGAGCGGGGCCGGGTCGCCGTCGATGCCACGGATGGTCATCTCCTCGTGGGCCGTCGCCTGGAA
>RFFY01000333.1 GCA_003697065.1 Actinomyces sp.
GATGCACCGGATCACGCTGGCCTACGAACCCCTCCCGCCCCGCGACGGCCTCGTCGCCGACCGCCGGTGCATCCACCTCGTCGACGAGCGCACCGGCACCGACCTGCTCAACTTCAGCCCCCGCCTCGTGTGGAGCGACGCCGAAGCGCGGCACGTCCTCCGCACGCTCCGGCGACAGCCGCCCGAGGGGCTCGTCGTGCTGGCGGGCTCGGTGCCCCTGGGCGTCCCCGGCCTCTACCCCGACGTCCTCCGAACGCTCCGCACCGTCACCCCCACCACCCGCATCGCGGCCGACATCGACGTCCCCTCCCTCGCCCGCTGCCTGGAGGCCGGGCTGGCGCCGGACTACGTATCCATGAACCGCCGCGAGTTCGAGCAGATCGACCCGTCCCGCTGGGAAGGATTCCGCGGCATCCTCCACGTGCACGACCGCTCCGGCGCCCGGGCCTGGCAGGCGGTCCCGCCCCCCGGCCCGCCGGCGGTACGCATCGACCTCACCCCGCTTGCCGCTACCCTCGGCCCCGCCACCGGCCCCACCCTCGGCGCGGGCGACGCGGCCCACGCCGGCTTCCTGCTCGGCCTGACCACCGGGCGCGACCTCGCCGCCGCCCTCCGGCTCGGCCAGGCCGTCGCCGCCGCCACCGTGCGCTACGCCACCGGCACCCGGGGGTTCGACCTGGCGCTCGTCCGGCGGGCCGAGGCCATCCTGAGTGCATGAGCAGCCCACGGCCACCGAGGCTGCGGGCCATGACATCACGGGGAAAAACAACGCCCCTGCGCGAAAATCTATTTTTTTCTCGTACTCAACACACAGGAGTAATCCCTCTGCGTATCAGAATGTCAGGTTTTGCAATGGATGTCCCCCCCCCCCCCCGGTCATACGGTTCCCTGCTCGAACATCTCGTAACGCATTACCGCGAAACGGCCCTGCGCCGGCCGCAGGCCGGTGACCCGCCCGACGTGGCTGCGCTCCTGCGGTCCCTCAACCGGCACCTGTTCGAACCGGCGCTGACGCTGGCCGAGATCGAACGGGCCGCCGGCCTGCTGGACCACAACATCACATACCATTTCACCCGGCACGTCGGGCTGTCTCCGCGGGCCTACCGCCACCGGCACCGCATGGCGCTGGC
>RFFY01000334.1 GCA_003697065.1 Actinomyces sp.
CGGGCTCGCCAGCCACAACCTCTTCGACGTCGCCTGGGCCCGCCTGCTCAGCGTCTCCCGCGGCGTCGACGACCGCATCGAGTTCGAGATGCTGCAGGGCATGGCCCCGGCCCACGCCCGCACCGTGCGCCGGGAGAGCGGCGGCCTTCTCCTGTACACGCCCGTCGTCGATCCCTCCGACTTCGACGTCGCCATCAGCTACCTGTTCCGTCGCCTCGAGGAGAACGCCGCCGCCGACAACTTCATCCGCCACCTCTTCACCCTGCGCCCGGGGACCCCGGCCTTCGAGCGGGAGGCCGGGCGCTTCCGTCGGGGAGTGGCGGAGCGCTTCACGGTGGCGACCGGCCCCCGACGCCGCCAGGACCGACGCGTCGAGCCCCCCGCGCCCACCCTCGACGAGCTGTACGCCGACATCCCCTTCGCCAACGAAACCGACACCGATCCGGCCCTGCCCGCCAACCGGGCCTGGGCCGCCGGACTCCTCGCCCCCACCGACGTGACCCCGCGGACGCCCCTGTCGACCACGACCGACGAGGTCGACCGGCTCGTGGCCACCCTCGCCGCCGCCCAACCGGCCTGGGCGGCCACGCCTCTGGTCGAACGGCGCGCCGCCCTACGCCGGGTGGCCGCCGAGCTGTCCCGTCGACGAGGCGACCTCGTGGCCGCCATGGTGCACGAGGCGTCGAAACCCCTGGGCGAGGCCGATCCCGAGGTGTCCGAGGCCGTCGACTTCGCCCGCTACTACGGCGAGTGCTGCCTGGAGCTCGCTCCCACCCCCCACGCCCGCTTCGATCCCTTCGGTGTCGTGTGCGTGGTCCCCCCGTGGAACTTCCCGGTGGCCATCCCCACCGGCGGGACGATGGCCGCCCTGGCGGCCGGCAACACCGTGGTGCTCAAGCCCGCCCCCGAGACCCCCCGCTGTGCGGAGATCGTGGCCGAGTGCTGCGCCGCCGCCGGCCTCGGCGAGCTCGTCGGGTTCATCCGGGTGCCCGACGACGAGGTGGGCCGCCACCTCGTCACCCACCCCGACGTCGACGCCGTCGTGCTCACCGGCGCCTGGGAGACGGCCCGGCTCTTTCTCTCCTGGCGCCCGGACATGCGTCTCTTCGCCGAGACCTCGGGCAAGAACGCCATCGTGATCACCCCCGCCGCCGATCTCGATCTGGCCGTCGCCGACCTGGTGCGCTCGGCCTTCGGCCACGGAGGCCAGAAGTGCTCGGCCGCCAGCCTCGCCATCTGCGTCGGCGAGGTGTACGGATCGGCACGCTTCCGGCGCCAGCTCGTCGACGCCGTCACCTCCCTGCGCGTGGGCCCCGCCACCGACCCGGGCACGACGGTGGCCGGCCTCATCGGCCCGCCGGGCGACAAGCTCGGCCGGGCCCTCGGCCAGCTCGAGCCGGGCGAGGCGTGGCTGGTCGAACCGCGCCGCCTCGACGATCGCACCTGGACCCCGGGCGTCAAGATCGGGGTGAGCGAGGGATCCTGGTTCCACCGCACCGAGTGTTTCGGGCCGGTGCTCGGCGTCATGGCCGCCGACGATCTCGACGCCGCCATCCGCATCCAGAACGGGACCGACTACGGCCTCACCGGGGGTCTGCACTCCCTCGACCCCGACGAGATCGCCCACTGGGTCGACGCCGTCGAGGTGGGCAACGCCTACGTCAACCGCACGACGACCGGCGCCATCGTGCGTCGCCAGCCCTTCGGGGGATGGAAGCGCTCCAGCGTGGGTCCCGGCGCCAAGGCCGGCGGCCCGAACTACGTCCGCCAGTTCGGGACCTGGACGCCGACCGACGCCGACCGCTCCGACGAGGAGTGGCTGGCCGGGGCGCTCGCCTCCGACGAGGAGTGGTGGCGGCGGGAGTTCGGCGTCGGGCACGACCCGACGGGCCTGTTCTGCGAGTCCAACGTCTTTCGCTACCGACCCCGCCCCGGCGTCATGATCCGGCGCTCGGCCGGTGCCGCCGAGCGCGAGGTGAAGCGGGTCGAGGCGGCCGCCGCCCGCTGCGGCGTCCCCCTGGTGCTCATGTCCGCGGCGCCGGAGACGCCGGAGGCGGCCGTGGCCCGGGCGGTGACGCACAGGATCGACCGCATCCGCCTCGTCGGCCCGGGCGAACCCGACCTCCTCACCGCCGCCGCTCGCGAGGGGGTCCACGTCGTCACCGACCCCGTCACCGCCGAGGGTCGGGTGGAGCTGCTCCATCACCTGCGGGAGCAGTCGGTGAGCCGGACCCTGCACCGCTACGGGAACCTGATCTGA
>RFFY01000335.1 GCA_003697065.1 Actinomyces sp.
CTGCCCCCTGGATGGCCATCCATCTGTGCGGTCCACCTGGGAGTATCGGGCGGGCCACCCACTCCCTGCTCGACCTTGCTCCGGGTGGGGTTTACCGAGCCACCCCGGTCACCCGGGGTGCTGGTGCGCTCTTACCGCACCGTTTCACCCTTGCCTGTGCCGGCGGAGCCGGCCATCGGCGGTCTGTTCTCTGTGGCACTGTCCTGCGGGTCACCCCGACTGGCGTCTCGCCAGCACCCTGCCCTGTGGAGCCCCGACCTTCCTCAGCCCCCCCGGGTCGCCCCGGCGGGACCGCGGCCATCCGGCCGACTCCCCGTCACCCTCCAGTGTGGCCCAGGCGCGCCGGAACGCGTCGGCGGGCGGCGGCGCCGACCACACCGAAGGAGGCGGCCAGCAGGCTGTTGAACGCCAGGGCGACCGGGGAGATTCCCGTCCCGGCGGCGATCTTCGCCACCGCCACGACCCCCTGGACCGCGACGAACAGGGCCAGGTCGGCGGTGGCGCCGTGGCGGAAGGGGGCCGAGGGGGCGGCGGCGGCGGCGACGGCCCCGCCGGCCAGGTAGCCGACGACGACGAGGGCGGCGGCCGCCAGGGCCCACCCGCTGCGCGCCTCGCCGGCGAGGGCGGCCACGGTCACGGCGGGGATCACGAAGACGGCGGCGACCGCGGCACCGCGGCCGACGGCGGGGACGTCGATCACGGGTGCCCACGCTAGCGAGGGACGGGGAGGGCACGGGCGGCGGGCGTCTCCCGGTGCCGCTTGCCGGCCGATATTGGACTCAGTCCAAAGTCGTAACAGATCCGAAACCTGAGTCGGTGTGGGTGGTGCTAGGTTCACGGGCCGAAGGACGAAACCCCCGATCAGGAGGCACCGAGCCATGCCCGAGCTGGCTGGAACCAAGACCCACGAGAACCTCAAGGAGGCGTTCGCCGGCGAGAGCCAGGCCAACCGTCGCTACCTCTACTTCGCCCAGAAGGCCGACGTCGAGGGCTACCCCGACGTCGCCGCCCTGTTCCGCTCGGTCGCCGAGGGCGAGACCGGTCACGCCCACGGCCACCTCGACTTCCTCGCCGAGGTCGGCGACCCCGCGACCGGCGAGCCCATCGGCGAGACCGCCCAGAACCTCAAGGCCGCCATCGCCGGCGAGACCTACGAGTACACCGAGATGTACCCCGGCATGGCCAAGACCGCCCGCGAGGAGGGCTTCGACGAGATCGCCGAGTGGATGGAGACCCTGGCCCGGGCCGAAAAGAGCCACGCCGGCCGCTTCAGCGAGGGCCTCGAGAGCCTGAGCTGAGGACCCCGACGGTGCCACGGTCCCGGTCCCTGCGCCACGGGACCGGGCCTCGTCGGCCAGCGGTATCGATCACCGACGCTGTTCGGGCCCCGGGCGCGCCCGGGGCCCGAAGCGGTCAGGGCCACCGCCTCGTCGGCGGACCCGAGCCGCGTTCCCCCGCCCCCTCCCGTCCCCCGACCCCGCAGAGGCCGTCGTGACCACCACCTACGATCCCTTCGACCCCGCCTACTTCGACGAAGCCGACCTGCGGGGGGAGCTCACCCGGGTCTTCGACCTGTGCCACGGGTGCCGACTCTGCTTCAAGTTCTGCGACGCCTTCCCGCGCCTCTTCGAGCTCGTCGACCGCCACGACGACCAGGACGCCGCCCGCCTCACCCCGGCCGAACAGGACGAGGTGGTCGACCTCTGCTTCAACTGCAAGCTCTGCTACGTCAACTGCCCCTACACGCCCGATCAGCACGAGTGGCAGATCGACTTCCCCCGCCTCATGCTGCGGGCCGAGCAGGTCCTCCACCGCACCCGCCGCCGGCCCCTGCGTCAGAAGCTGGCCGACACCGCCTTGTCGCGCACCGATCTCGTCGGCCGCGTGAACACCCGCCTGGCGCCGGTGGTCAACAAGGCCATCGGACGACCCGGCAGCCGCCCCCGCCGCCTTCTCGAGCGCACCGTGGGCATCGCCGCCCAGCGCGTCCTGCCCCCCTACACCCGCCAGCGCTTCTCGACCTGGTTCCGCCGCCGGCGACCGGCCCTGGGGCGGGAGCGCCAGGGTGGTGCCGCGGTGTTCCCCACCTGCCTCGTCGAGTACCAGGACGCCGGCGTCGGCCACGACCTGGTGA
>RFFY01000336.1 GCA_003697065.1 Actinomyces sp.
GCACGACATCGTCACCTCCGGCCGCGCCACCTACTGGGGCACCTCGGAGTGGTCGGCCGACGAGATCCGCGCCGCCTGGGAGATCGCCGAGCGTCACCATCTCCACAAGCCCGTGGTCGAGCAGCCCCAGTACAACCTCCTGACCCGGCGCCGGGTCGAGGTCGAGTACGCCCGCCTCTACGAGGACTGCGGACTCGGGCTCACCACCTGGAGCCCCCTGGCGTCGGGGGCCCTCACCGGCAAGTATCTCGACGGCATTCCCGAGGGGTCGCGGGCGTCGCTGCCGGGCTACGAGTGGCTGGCCGCCATGCTGACCGACCCCGACACCAACGCCAAGGTCCGTCGCCTGGTCCCCATCGCCGAGGAGCTGGGGTGTTCGCTGGCCCAGCTCGCCATCGCCTGGTGTGTCCGCAACCCCCGGGTCAGCTCGGTCATCACCGGCGCCAGCCGGGTCGAACAGGTCCGCGACAACATGGCCGCCCTCGAGGTGGTCGATCGTCTCGACGACGAGGTCTGCGCCCGCATCGACGCCGCCGTCGGATCGGACTGACGCCCGGCTCCGGTTTCGCCGCCCCCCGGCCCCCGACGCGGGACGCCGCCGGACCGGAGAGGGGGACGCACCCGGTCCGACGACGTTCCCTGGAGGGGTTCCGCATCTCCATCGGCCGGTGCTGCACCGATGTGAGGATCTCGTGGACACGGGATCCACGGTCCCCCACCCGGGCCGCCATCCCGCTTGCCTGGTGAGGCGCCGTGACCGGGTGGCGGATCCTCCCCACGGCGTCGGATGTGGGAGAGTCCGGGCGTGCACCCCGACGAGTCGCATCCTCGCCCGGCACCCTCGGCGGTACCCCCGCCGACGCCGGACGCCATCCGGCGCTTCCTGGTCGACCTGGGCGCCCCCGAGGCCGAGATTCCCGACGACCCCGAGCTGGCCGCCCAGCTCGCCGGTGACCTGGTCCTCGCCGCCGACGCCTCCCGGAGCCTGCGTGAGGTCGCCGGCGAGGCCGGCGTCGACGTCGAGGAGGCCCGTCGCATGTTCCGCGCCCTCGGCCTGCGCATCGACGACCCCGACGCCCCCGCCTTCTCCCCCGCCGACGCCGACTTCCTGCGTCTGGCCCGTTCGCGCCTGTCGGACCTGCTCACCGACGCCGAACGCACCGAGTTCCTGCGGGTGACCGGCCAGGCCCTCGCCACCATCGCCGAGGCCGCGGTCGCCAGCCACGTCCAGGGGGTCGAGAGCCGCCTGCGTTCGCCCGCCGAGCACGTGTGGGTCAACGCCCACATGGCGGCCCTCGGTCGCGACCTCGCCGTCCACCTGGCCCCCGCCTTCCTCCATCACCTGCGCCAGGCGATCCGGCGTCAGCGCGAGGCCCAGTCCCGCCGTCACCGGGCCCTCGTCGAGATGGCGGTGGGTTTCGTCGACCTCGTCGGCTTCACCGACCTGTCCCGCCAGCTCGACGCCGACGAGCTCATCGCCCTCATCACCGAGTTCGAGGCCGCCGCCCACGAGCTGGCGGCCGACCACGACGCCCGGGTCGTCAAGCTCATCGGCGACGAGGTCATGTTCGCCGCCGTCGACCCGGCGGCGGCCGTCGATCTGGCGGTCGAACTCGTGGGGCGCGACCACGGCCGCGAGGTCGTCCCCCGTGGCGGCGTGGCGGCGGGCGAGTGCGTGAACCTCCACGGCGACTACTTCGGCCCGGTCGTCAACCTGGCCGCCCGCCTGGTCGACCAGGCGGTGCCGGGTGAGGTGCTGCTCGACGACGCGGCCGCCCGGGCGAGCCGACGTCCGACCGAACCGGCGGGACGGCGCCTCCTCGCCGGCTTCACCGACCCCGTCCGCGTCCACGCCATCGACGCGACGCCCTGACCGCTCCGGGGCCCCACCACCGCAAGCCGAGGCCGGGCGGATGGACCGTTCCGTCGGTGCCACCCCACCACCGCTAGCCGGGGCCGGGCGGGTGGACGGATCCGTCGGTGCCGCCCCACCACCGGGCATCAGGGGGTTTCGTCGAGATGGTGGACGGTCGTCTCGTGGACCGTGCGCATGGCGAAGTTCGACTTGATCCGGGCCACGCCGGGCAGGCGGGAGAGGTGGGCGGCGTGGATGCGTTCGAAGTCGGCGGTGTCGGCGACGCTGAGGTGCAGGAGGTAGTCGGCCTCCCCGGCCATGAGGTGACACGACATCACCTCGGGGCAGTCGGCGACCGCCGCTTCGAAGGCGCTCAGGCGCTCCACCGACTGGCTGACCAGCGAGATCTCGACGAACACGTCGAGGGGACGGCCGATGGCCGCCTTGTCGACGAGGAGGGCGTGGCCGGCGATCACCCCCGCCTCCTCGAGACGCCGCACCCGCCGGTGGACCGCCGAGGGTGACAGACCGACGTGCTCGGCCAGCTGGGCGTTGGTCAGGCGGCCGTCGGCCTGCAAGGCGTTGAGGAGACGGCGGTCGATGACGTCGAGTTCGAGACGACGGGACGGCATGCGCACGATCATCCATCTGATGCCGATATCGACGCAAGGATCTCGCGTCCGCCACCCGTCTGACCGCCAATTTCTCGATGATCGTGACCGGGGTCACGACTAGCATGCGCGTCGAGACGCTTCCGCCGGCCGAGTCCAGGAGCCCGCCATGCGCATCGGTGTCCCCCGCGAGATCAAGGTCGAGGAGGGCCGGGTCGGCCTCACACCGGCCAGCGTCGCCGAACTGACCCACCACGGGCACCAGGTGTGGGTCGAGACGGCGGCGGGCGAGGCCTCGGGTCACACCGACGAGGAGTACCGGCGGGCCGGAGCCAGCGTCGTCGACACCCCCGAGGAGGTCTTCGAGGCGGCCGAACTCATCGTCAAGGTGAAGGAGCCCCTGGCGCCCGAACGAGCCCTGCTGCGGCCCCACCACGTCCTGTTCACCTACCTGCACCTCGCCGCCGACCGGCCCCAGGCCGACGACCTCCTCGCCAGCGGCGCCACCGCCATCGCCTACGAGACCGTGGTCGACGAGCGTGGCACCCTCCCCCTGCTCACGCCCATGTCCCAGGTGGCCGGCCGCCTGGCCGTCCAGGAGGGCGCCCACCATCTCACCGAACCCGCGGGCGGCACCGGACTCCTGCTCGGCGGTGTACCCGGGGTCCCACCGGCCAAGGTCGTGGTGATCGGTGGCGGCGTGGTGGGCCGCAACGCCGTGGCCATGGCTCTCGGCCTCGGGGCCGACGTCACGGTGCTCGACCGCGACCTCCACGTCCTCGACGAACTCGAGAACGTCTACGGGGCCGCTCTCACCACCCGCTACGCCAGCCGGGCGGCGACCGCCGAGGAGGTCGTGGCGGCCAACCTCGTCATCGGCGCCGTGCTGGTGCGGGGCGCCAAGGCCCCCAAGCTCGTCACCGCCGAGATGGTCAAGCAGATGAGGCGGGGCTCGGTCATCGTCGACGTCGCCATCGACCAGGGCGGCTGCGTCGAGACCGCCCACCCGACGACCCACGCCGATCCCACCTTCGTCGTCGACGGGGTGGTCCACTACTGCGTGGCCAACATGCCCGGCGCTGTTCCGCGGACCTCCACCGACGCCTTGAACAACGCCACCCTGCCCTACGTGCTGGCCATCGCCGACAAGGGCGTGCAGGCCGCCCTCGCCGACGATCCGGGATTGCTGGAGGGGCTCACCGTGTGGCGGGGACACATCACCCATCCCGTCGTCGCCCACGAGTTGGGTCTGCCCCACACCCCCGCCCGCGAGGCCCTGGCCGCCTGAGCGGCGGCGACCGACCGGGAGTCACCCGGGGCGACCCGGAGCCGCCCGTTCAGGTGTCGCCGGCGGCGGCGATGAGGCGGGCGGCCTTCTCGAAGAGGCGGACCGTGGTGGCGTGGAGCAGATCGCCCACCTCCCGTGGCGCCAGCCCGGCGTGGGCGCGGGCGTTGGTGCCCTCGAGGATGATGCCGGTCCGGTAGCAGGCCAGCACGGCGTACCAGTCGACGGCCGTCGTGTCCCGCGACGAGCGCTCGCGGTAGGCGGCCACCATCTCCGCCGCCGTCGGGAAGCCCTCCCACGGCTGGACCGTCACCGGACCGAGCTCGCCGCTCTCGTCGGGCCAGAAGGCCACCAGCAGGCCCAGATCCACCAGGGGGTCGCCGATGGTCGCCAGCTCCCAGTCGACCACGGCCGCCAGCTCCGGTCCGTCGAGGCGGTACAAGACGTTGGCGAGATGCAGATCCCCGTGGAGGATCCCCCGCGTCCACGCCGCCGGCCGGTTCACCTCCAGCCAGTCCCGGACCCGTTCGAGATGGGGGATGCGGGGGCCCGGGTAGCCGTCGAGCTCGCCGTAGGACTCGAGGTGGGCCCACCAGCGGGGCACCTGGCGTTCGAGGTAGCCCTCGGGCCGTCCGAAGTCACCCAGGCCCACGGCCTCGTGGTCGACCTCGCCGAGGGCGGCCGCGGCCTCGGCCAGGGCGATGCCCATCCGGTGGCGCAGGCCGGGGTCGCCGGCATGGAGGGGAGGGAGACCGACGGAGGGGTTGAACCCCGTCACCGGCTCCATCAGGTAGAAGGCGGCGCCGAGCACGGCGGTGTCGGGTTCGGCGGCGATGAGGCGGGGATGGGGGACGTCGGTTCCGGCGAGGGCCCCGAGCACCCGGGCCTCGCGGCGCATGGTCTCGTCGCTGTTGCGCCGCTTGTGCACGGGGGGCCGACGCAGGACATAGCCCTGTCCCCCACGCCGGAAGCGCACCAGGACGTTCTGGGTCCCGCCGGCGAGCGCTTCGATCTCGGTCAGGGGACCACGGCCCAGACCGCGTACGTCCATCCAGTCCCGCAGCGCCCCGAGATCGACCCCGGGGATGTCGTCCCCGGCGCCCGTGGCGTTCATCCGCCCCCCACGGTGCGGGTCATGCCCCCGTCGACCCGCAGGATCGATCCCGTCGTGTAACTCGAGGCATCGGTGGCGAGATACAAGGCGGCCCCCACGATCTCGTCGGGGTCACCGACCCGGCGCAAGGGGACGAGACGCTCGACCATGGTCTCGACGACGGCCGGGTCCCAGGCGGCCGAGATGTCGGTGGCGAACATCCCCGGCATGAGGCAGTTGACCCGCACCTCGGGAGCGAAGGC
>RFFY01000040.1 GCA_003697065.1 Actinomyces sp.
AGGCCGATGGTCTCGGCGCGCGCCTGGGCCCGGACCCGCTCCCGCTCCTCGATGAGCACGCGACCGGGGCCGAGCTCGCGCAGGGCCCGCAGGCGGGGATCGGAGGGGGTGGCGGCCAGACCCGTGGCGAAGCGCATGACGGTCCGACGGCCCAGACGCACGACGATCCATGCCAACACGACGATGAACAGGATCCGCAGGGGCCGGTCGAGGAGCCACTCGCTGACCTCGGCCACCGTGGCGTTGCCCGTGGCGTCGTACACCCGGCGGCACAGGAAGCCGGGATCGGTCCCGCAGGCGTCGACCAGGCCGGGATCGAGCTCCTGGAGCGTCACGACCATGCCGCGACGTTAGGGTCCGCTCCCCGCCCACCGGTGGATGCGCGGACCCGTCGACCCGGACCGGCCCGGTGGGCGCCTTGCTAGCGTCCGGCCCCGTGGACCCCGGCCCCCTCCCCCGACTCCCGCCGTGGCGGTGCCGACTCCGGCGACCGACGGCCCTGGTCGGGATCCTCGTCGCCGCCTCGGCCCTCACCACGGCCTGCTCGGCGGGGGGCGACGGGACGGTCGTCCTCGCCGCTTCCTCGCTCACCGACGTGGCCCCCGTCCTGGCCGACGAGGCGGGGGTGGCCGACCAGCTCACCTTCAGCTTCGCCGGGAGCTCGTCGCTGGTCGCCCAACTCGCCGCCGGCGTCCCCGCCGAGGTGCTGGTGACCGCCGACACCGACACCATGGGGCGCGCCGTCGACGAGGGCCTGGTCGCGGGCGAGGTCCATGCCCTCGCCCGGAACCGTCTGGTACTGGTCACCCCCACCGACGGGAGGGCCGACGTCACGGGCGTCGACGATCTCGCCGACCCGGAGCTGGTGGTCGGCCTGTGCGCCCCCGAGGTTCCCTGCGGGGCGCTGGCCCGTCGGGTCCTCGAGGCGGCGGGACTGAACGTGAACGCCGACACCCTCGAACCGAACGTCCGCTCCCTCACCACCAAGGTCGTCCTGGGCGAGCTCGACGCCGCCCTCGTCTACGCCACCGAGGCCCGGTCGGCCGACCTCCGGGTCGTCGACGATCCCGTTCTCGCGGCAACCGATCTCGCCACGACCTACGAGATCGCCCTCGTGCACACCGACGCCCCGGCGCCGGCCCGGGCCTTCGTCGACACCGCCACCGGCCCCGTCGGGCGGCGCGTCCTGGCCGCCGCCGGCTTCGACGTCGACGGCCCGGAGGAGCCGCCCTCGTGACCGCCCACGGTCGCCCCACCCCCTGGCTGGTCGGACCGGCCCTCGTCGCCCTGGCCGCCCTGGCCGTTCCCCTGGTGGCGCTGATCTGGCGCGCCCCCTGGTCGACGCTGGCGACGATCCTCGCCGGAACCGAGGTGAGCGAGGCCCTGGGGGTGTCGCTGGTGGTGAGCCTCGTCTCGGCCCTCCTGTGCCTGATCGCCGGCCTTCCCCTCGCCTGGTTCCTCGCCCGGGTGGAGGTGCGCGGCGCCGGCGTGATCCGTGCCATCGTCGTGTTGCCCATGGTCCTGCCGCCCGTGGTCGGGGGCACGGCCCTGTTGCTGGCCCTCGGACGGCGGGGGCTCGTCGGCCAGTGGCTCGAGCGCTGGTTCGGCCTGACCCTGCCCTTCACCACCGCCGGCGCCGTCGTGGCCGCCACCTTCGTCGCCCTGCCCTTCTTCGTCGTCACCGTCGAGTCCGCCCTACGCCAGCAGGGACCCGACCTGGACGAGGCGGCGGCGACCCTCGGGGCCGGTCCCGTCACCACCTTCTTCACCGTCACCCTCCCCTCGGTGCGGTCGGCTCTCGCGGCCGGCCTGGCCCTGTCGTGGGCCCGCGCCCTGGGCGAGTTCGGCGCGACCATCACCTTCGCCGGCAACCTGGCGGGCCGCACCCGCACCCTCCCCCTCGAGACCTTCCTCGCCCTCGAGCGCGACCCCGAGGCGGCCGTCGCCATCAGCGTCGTCCTGCTGGTCGTCTCCGCCGCCGTCCTCGTGGGTCTGCGCAGCCGCTGGCTCGGGAGCATCCGCCCGTGACCGCGCCCGTGACCCGTCCCGAGCCCGCCTCGGCGCTGGTGGCCACCTCCGCCGACGCCGCCGTGCGACGCGGCGCCTTCACCCTGGCCTGCGGGGGACTCCACCACACCGGGGGCACGGTGGCGGTCATCGGCCCCAACGGATCGGGCAAGACCACCCTGTTGCGCCTCCTCGCCGGTCTCGAGCGCCTCACCGCCGGCGAGCTGCTCCTCGAGGGCCGTCCGGTCGACCGGACCGGGCGGGGACGGCGCCTCTTCGTCCCCGCCCACCGGCGCCGCCTGTCGGTGGTGTTCCAGGACCACCGCCTCTTCGACCACCTCCGGGTGGTCGACGACGTGGCCTTCCCCCTGCGGCGGCAGGGATGGGACCGCAGGCGGGCCCGGGACCGGGCGGCCACCCTGCTGGCCGAGCTCGGGGCAGCCGAGCTCGCTCGCGCCCGTCCGCGCGAGTTGAGCGGGGGACAACGTCAGCGGGTAGCTCTCGCCCGCGCCCTGGCCGCCGAGCCCCGCATCCTGCTTCTCGACGAACCCCTGGCGGCGGTCGACGACGCCAGCCGGGCGGCGGTCCGACGGGTGGTGGCCCGCTCGACCGCGGCTCTGGTCGTCGTCGTGACCCACGACCCGGTGGACGTGGCCACCCTCGCCGACCGCCTCGTCGTCCTCGACGAGGGCCGGGTCGTCCGGGACGGCCCGCTCGACGAGGTCCGGCGCGATCCCGGTTCGCGCTGGGCCGCCGACTTCTGCGGCGCCAACGTCGTCTCGGGTGAGGCCCGCGGGCGGCGGGTGCGCACCGCCGACGGAGTCGAGATCGTGTTGCCCGATGCTGCGACCGGCCGGGTCCATGTGGTGTTCGGGCCCGAGACCGTCACCGTGCACCCCCGCCGCCCCGAGGGCTCGGCCCGCAACGTGTGGCCGGCGCGGGTGGCACGCGTCGACGACGACGGCACCCGGGCCCTCCTCGAGCTCGAGGGCCCGCCGTCGCTGCGGGCGGCGGTCACCACCGACGCCGTCCGCGCCCTGGAGCTGCGCCCCGGGCGGCAGGTGTGGGCCTCGGTCAAGGCCACCGAGTTGACCGTGGTGCCCGCCGACGTGTCGGCGGACGTGCCAGCCGACGGGTCAGTAGACGACCCGGGCCACCAGGGAGCCGTCGGGGTCACGGGCGACGACGAGACGTGACATGCACGGCATGCAGTAGACGCGGTCGCCCGGCCGCAGCTCGCGCCGCGACCGGATGACCACCTTGCACACCGGGCAGAGCACCTCGTTGGGGGCCAGCTCGTCACCCGGTCCCTGCCAGTGGCGGTAGAAGCGCCGCCAGCGCACCGGCACCTCGTCGAACCCGGTGTCGGTCAGCTCGTAGTGACGCCGGGGGGCGTCGTCGACGGGCACCTGGAGGGTGTCGGGCACGGGTTCCGCCGCCTCGCTCATCACCCCTCCTCAGGACAGACCGAGCCGGTGGACGGCGGCCTCGTAGTCGTCACGGAGCCTCGCCACCCGATCGGGAGCGAGCCCGATCTCGGCGGCCACCCCCTCGACGGCGCCCATGACGAGGGGATCGAGTTCGGCCCTCAGCTCGCTCAGGCGGCGGGCGAGGCGCTCGTCGCCGGCGGCCAGGCGTCGCCCGAGCTGGTTCTCACCGAACCCGAGATGACGGCGCTCGTCGGCGATCACCCCGTCGAGCACCACCCGGGTGCGCAGGTCGGCGTCGAGGCGGTGGGCGTCGAAGACGGCCCGCTCCATCGACTCGAGCACCACGTTCTGGGCGAACACCGCCGACTCCCAGTCCCCGTCGTGCACGAGCCCGAGAAGCCGTTCCCGGAAGGCCTGCAGGGCGGGATGGGCGCGCCGCTCCATCTCGGCGTCGGGGTCGTCGACCCCGAGGGACCGCATCCGTCGGGTGAAGACCTCGAGATGGCGGGCCTCGTCGAGGGTCTGGGTGGCGAGGAAGGTCTTGGCCCGCCGGTCGCCGGCCAACTCGACCAGCCCGCCCGCCCCCTCGAGGGCGGTCAGTTCACCCAGGGCGTAGTTGGCCAGCACGGTGAGGAGTCGGTCGGTCCCCTCCGTCGCCGCGTCGCCGCCCTCGCGGTCCGACACCGCCGCCAGGCCCCGGCGCAGGTGGTCGGCGACGGCGTCGAACCAGTAGGCGACCGAATGGACCTCCTCCACGAGGTCGGGTTCGACCAGGTCGGGGTCCGCCAGGTCGGGGCCGGCCAGGTCGGGGCCCGGCAGGGTCGGTGTACCGCCCACGTTCACACCCCGGCCGGTGTGGGCGGGGACTTGTACTCGAGGCCGATGCGGGCCAGGCGGGTGCGGAACTCGTCGAGGACGGTGCCGGCGAGCACGGCCTCCATCTCCTCGGCGCTGGCGGTGGCGAGATCGGTGCCGTGCCAGACCGCCGACCCCTCGCCCACGCCGCTCTTTTCGGCCACCCGGTGGGCCTCGTCGAGGATCTGCTCGGTGTTGCGGAAGCTGTCGGAGAAGGTGGCGAGCATCCAGTAGGTCATCTCCGCCTGCATGTCCTGGATCTCCGCCTTCTTCTCCGGGTGCTCCCGGATGAGGCCACCGATGCGGTTCTCGCCGAAGCCGACGTGGCGGCGTTCGTCGGCGATGGTCCCCGACAGGGTCTTGGCGAACTTGGGGTTCGCCGTCCGTGACATCGCCTCCATCATCTCGAACACCGAGAAGGCCATGCCTTCGAGCACGATGTTCTGGCCGACCACACCGGCGATGAAGTCACCGGCGTCGACCTTGGCCAGCAGCACCTCGGCGAACTTCACGAGGTTCGGGTTGGCGAAGTGCTCGATGGTCGCCTCGACCCGGTCGGCCGCCACTCCGAGGTCGCGCAGGCGCTTGGTGAAGATCTCCACGTGGCGGGCCTCGTCGAGGGTCTGGGTGGCGAGGAAGGTCTTGGACGCCTGGTCGGGGGCGGCGTTGACGAGCCCCGACGAGGCGGCCAGGGCGCAGCGTTCACCCACGACGAGCTGCACCGTCGTGCGGATGGCGTCCTCCCGCAGGGCCTCGTTCTCGAGGAGCTCGTCGGGTTCGGCCTGACCCGGGTCGTGACCGTAGGTGGTGCCCATCAGGTAGCCCTGGGGACACATCTCGAGCCAGCGCTGGATCGAGTAGCGGTCGAGGAAATCACTCATGCGATGGCCTCCCCCTCGCGTCGTGTCCTCACCCCCGTGTCCGCATCCCCTGCCCCGGACGATCGGCGCCCCCACCCGCACCCGCCAGGGACCTAGGTCCCGCCCACCGGTGTGCGGGTGTCACACCGCCCGGCCCGGGTCCCGCCGCGGAGACCCGCCGGTCAGGTCCGGGCGGCCAGCACCCGGCGGATGGCGTCGTCGATGTCGTCCTCGCTCAACAAGACGAGTTCGGCGGCGGGACCGAGGGGGACGAAGGAGTCGGCGCTGGACACCCGTACCAACGGCCCGCGGAAGCCCCGCTCCACGAGACCGGTGACGATGCCCTCGCCCACCCCGCCCGACTCCCGTGTCTCGTCGGCGACGACGACACGACCGACCTCCCGGGCGTGGCGGGCGATCTCGTCGTGGGGCAGGGGGACGAGCCAGCGCACGTCGAGCACCCGCACCCCGACCCCCCGCTCCTCCCAGCGCCGGGCCACCCGTTCGGCCAGGCGCCGGCCGTTGGCGAAGGTGACGACGCAGACGTCGTCACCGGGACGGGCGACGAGGGGTTCACCGATGGGCACGTGGCCCCGCCCCCACCGTGCGGGTGGTTCGTAGGGGGCCGTCCACAGCCCGTCGCCGGGTTCGTGCAGGTCGCGCTCGTGGTAGGCGGCGATCGGTTCGAGCAGGACCGACACCGTTCCGTCGACGGCGGCGGCGGCCACGCAGGTGCGCAACACGGCGGGGGCGTCGGCGGGATGGGCGGGAGCGGCGACGACGATCCCGGGGATGTCGCGCAGCACGGCGACGGCGTCGTCGTTGTGGAAGTGACCACCGAAGCCCCGCTGGTAGGCGAAGGCGGCGACCCGCACGACGAGCGGGTTGCGGTAGGCGCCGCGCGAGAAGAAGGAGGCGGTGGCGGCCTCGCCCCGGATCTGGTCCTCGGCGTTGTGGAGGTAGGCGAGGTACTGGATCTCCGGCACGGGCAGGAAACCGGCGAGACCGGCCCCGAGACCGAGGCCCAGGATCGAGGTCTCGTCGAGGAGGGTGTCGAAGACACGGGCGCCACCGAAGCGGCGGGCCAGGCCCCGGGTGACCCCGTAGACGCCCCCCTTGACCGCCACGTCCTCGCCGAACACGAGCATCTCGGGCCGGGCGGCCAACAGGTCGGTGAGGGTGCGGTTGACGGACTCGGCGAGGGTGAGTGGGCCCTCGTCCTCGGGCAGGGTGGTGAACACACGGCGGCGTCGGTCGGGCGGGGCGGCCCGACGGGCCTCGGCGGCGACCCGATCGGGCGAGCGCGGGGCGAGGGGCGCCATCACCTCGGCCCGGGTGCGCAGGGGCGGCAGGGAGGCCGCATGGGTGGCCCGGGTGAGGATCTCGGCGCGGATGGTGCGGTAGCGCTCGACGAGCTCCGCCGCGGTGGTCAGTCCCGCCCCGACGAGGAGGCGGGCGGTGGCGACGATGGGGTCGCGTTCCTCGTCACGGCGGATGTCGGCGGGGTGCCGGTAGGCACTCTCGACGTCGGCGCCGGCATGGCCGAGGAAGCGCACGGTCGCCAGGTGCAGGACCCCCGGTCGGCCGGCGCGGGCCGCGGCCACCAGCTCGTCGGCGGCCTCGGCCACCCCGAGGGGGTCGTCGCCGTCGACGTGGCGGGTGGCGATTCCCGGCAGGGCGTCGAGGGTGGTGGCGACCCACCCCGGGGGAGACGGGACGCTGATGCCGAGCCCGTTGTCCTCGCACACGTAGAGCAGGGGGATCTTCAGTCCCCGGTGGCGGGCGTAGGCGGTGGCGTTGAGGGCCGCCCGGGCGGTGGCGTGGTTGACACTGGCGTCACCGAAGGAGCACACGACCACGGCGTCGGGGGGCCAGGGCGTGGCGAGCCCGAGTCGTCGGGCCCGGTCGAGGGCCAGGGCGAGGCCGAGGGCCCGGGGGAGGTGGGAGGCGATGGTCGAGGTCTGGGGGATGACGGCGAGTTCGGGATGCCCGAACACCTTGTGACGTCCGCCGGCGATCGGCTCGTCGGCGGCGGCGACCAGTCCCTCGAGGACGTCGGCGGTGCCGTCGTGACCGGCCTGGCGGGCCCGCTCGAGGTAGAAGGCTCCGGAGCGGTAGTGCAGGAGGGCGGGATCGGACGGGCGCAGGGCGCGGGCGACGAGGGCATTCGACTCGTGGCCGGCCGAGGCGATCGTGTACCAGCCGCGGCCCTGCTCGCGTAGGTGGCGGGCGGCGTGGTCGAGGCAGCGGCTGCGGACCTGGACCTCGAAGATGGTGTCGAGATCGCGGGCGCGGACCTGCTCGGGATCGGGCCGGGCGCCGACTCCGGCGGCTGACGCGTCGAGGGCGGCGAGGCGCGCCAGCAGGCGTTCATCCAGGGGGGCGAGGGGGGCGTCGGGTGCCGGGTCGTTCGGGTGCACGGTGCCGCCAGTGTGGCATCCGCCCCCCTGTCGTGTCGGCGTGTGGCAGGGTCGTGTCGTGCCGAGCTGTTTCACGCCGCCGTGCGCCGGGCCGCCGTGCGCCGGGCCGCCGTGCGCCGGGCCGAACCGCCCGCCGTCGCGTTCTCGTCGCCCGTGACGTTCACCGTGCTCGCCCGCCATCCCCGCTCGGGACGTCTGGGCGTGGCCACGGCGTCGGCCTGGTTCGCCATCGGGCGCGAGGTCCCCTGGGTGGTCGAGGGGGTGGGCGCCGTGGCCGTCCAGGCGGATCTCGCGCCCGATCTGAGGGCGCGCCTGATCGGCCGCCTGGCCGCCGGCGTCGACCCGGAGGCGGCGCTGGAACAGGTCGCCGCCGGGGACCCCGGCTGGTCGCGACGCCAGGTGATGGTGATGGATGCCGACGGATCGTCGGCCGGGCACACCGGCGCCGCCTGTCTCCCCGCCGCCGGACACCGGCGGGAACCCGCGTGGATGGTGGGCGCCAACGTGGCGGCGGGACCCATCTGGACGGTGGACCTCGAACCCCTGCCCGCCGACGACCGCCACCTCGCCGACTGGCTGGTCGGGGCCCTGCGCACCCTGGCGGACGCCGGTGGTGATCGGCGGGGTTGCCGCTCGGCCGCCCTGCTCGTCGCCGCCACGGCCCCCGCCCGCCACGACGGCGCCCACCGGCGGATCGACCTGAGGGTCGACGATCACGACGATCCGATCACCGAGTTGGGCCGCCTCGTCGGGGTGCACCGTCACGTCGCCGCCGAGGCCGAGGCCTGGAACCGGTCGGTGGCCGACGGGGAGTAGGCGACCCTGTCGGGGTGCGGCTTCGGGCGTGTCATACCCCCGGCGTAGTGTCGTACACATGTTCGGTACGGTTCTCGAGGCGCTCACCCGGGGCGAGGCGGAGGTGGGCGAGGCGACGGGGGTGGATGTTGTCGTGTCGCGCCTGTCGGCCGCGGCGGTGGCGTTGGCGGGTGCGCCGGGCGCGGGATGGGGTCGGCGGGAGCTGGTGGCGGCCATGGAGGCGTTGGCGGGGGTGAAGGCGGCGGTGGCGGCGGCCGAGGTGCGTCTGGCCGCGGCTGTGGATGCTCTCGGTGATGCCGGGGCCGATGGGGTGTCGTCGTGGAAGACGGTCTCGGGGTGCTCCGAGCGTGAGGCACGGCGCGCCAAGAAGCGCGCCGCGGTGCTCGGTGCGATGCCGGCGGTCACCGATGCCTTGTCTGCGGGTCGGTTGAACGTGGAGACCGCCGACGTGTTGGTGGACGCCGCGGGTCGGGCCGGAACCGAGGCCGTCGAGGGTGAGCTGTTGGGTCTGGTGGCGGGCGCGGATGCCGACGGGG